>CAYUKO010000039.1:0-8538 GCA_964445375.1 uncultured Roseburia sp. | reverse complement strand
GTCTCACGACCAAGCTCAGACATCATAGAACAGATGTTGATAATCTTACCATGTCCCTTCTTAATCATAGAAGGAATAACTGCCTTAGATACGATAAATGGTGCATTTAAGTCTACATCAATTACCTGTCTGAACTCTGCTGCTGTCATTTCGCACATAGGGATTCTCTTAATGATACCTGCATTGTTCACAAGAATATCAATTACGCCAACTTCCTTCTCAATCTGTGCTACTAATGCATTCACCGCATCTTCATCCGTAACATCACATACATATCCGTGAGCTTCGATACCCTCTTCCTTGTATGCTGCAATGCCCTTATCTACAAGCTCCTGTTTAATATCATTAAAACAAATGGTTGCTCCGGCACCAGCTAATGCTTTTGCGATAGAAAAGCCGATTCCATATGAAGCTCCTGTTACAAGAGCAATTTTACCTTCCAGTGAAAATGGATTTGTGTTTGTCATAATTATGTCCTCCTAAATATGTTTTATCTTTGTACTCTGCCGGAAGCATCTCCGCCTGCAAGTGTTTCTACTTCTTTTCTGGATACTAAATTGAAGTCACCAGGAATAGTGTGCTTTAATGCAGATGCTGCCACACCAAATTCAAGCGCATCCTTGAAATTCTTTCCATCTAAAAGACCACAGATAACGCCACCTGCGAAAGAATCGCCGCCACCTACACGGTCAACAATTGGATGAATGCTGTATTCCTTCGAATGATAGAATTCCTTGGTATCTCTTGCATAGATACAAGCTGACCAGCCGTTGTCAGAAGCTGAATGGCTTACTCTTAAGGAAGAGATACAGTATTCAAAGTTATAATCTGCAACCATCTGCTCGAAGATTGATTTGTATCCTGCAAGTTCAAGATCACCACTTGTTACATCTGTATTACCCGGCTTATAACCTAATACTAATTCTGCATCTTCTTCATTTCCGATACAAACATCAACATACTGCATCAGGTTCTTCATAACCTTCTGAGCCTTTTCAGAAGACCATAATTTCTTACGGAAGTTCAAATCTACAGAAACCTTAACACCATGCTTCTTTGCAGCCTTTAATGCTTCCTCTGTCAATACTGCTGCCGCGTCAGAAACAGCAGGAGTAATACCGGTAAAATGGAACCAGTCTGCGCCTTCAAAAATCTTATCAAAATCAAAATCTGCTGCTGTAGCTGTAGAAATGGAAGAATGTGCTCTATCATATACAACCTTGGAAGGTCTCATAGCAGAACCGGACTCTAAGAAATAGATACCAAGTCTTTCTCCACACTTAGCGATATTCTGTGTTCCAACATTATATTTTCTTAATGCAGCAACGGCACACTCACCAATTTCATTATCTGGTACTGCTGTAACGAATTCTGCATTATGTCCATAGTTTGCAAGTGATACTGCAACGTTAGCTTCTCCACCGCCGTAGCATACATCAAACTCATCTGCCTGAATAAACTTTTCATTGTTAGGTGTAGAAAGTCTTAACATAATCTCACCCATTGTAATTACTTTTTTGCTCATGATAATTATCCTCCATTATTTTATCATTTTCATAAAACAGCTCTTCTTGGCTGTCAATCAACTTTTCTATCGCTCTCTGTAGTATACTTGCTTACAGCGTTACACCTTGTTTAAAGATTGCCATATCATGGAATCCTGCCTTTTCACTCTTTACTTCCTTACCGGAAGCAATTGCAACCACCTCATCAAACAATCTCTGCCCTGCAACATCAAGACTCTCGCCCTCTGCAACAACACCCGCATTAAAATCAATCCAATTGTCCTTTTTATCTGCAAGCCTTGAATTACTTGAAATCTTCATCGTTGGAACGGGACACGCAAATGGTGTACCTCTTCCCGTTGTAAAGAGTACAATATGCGCTCCGCTGGCTGCAAGTGCCGTTGAAGCCACTAAATCATTTCCCGGTGCGCTTAACAGATTAAGTCCCGGTGTACTTACTACCTCGCCATATGCCAGAACTCCCTTTACAATTGCACTTCCTGACTTCTGCGTGCAGCCAAGTGATTTGTCCTCAAGTGTTGAGATACCACCCTTTTTATTTCCCGGAGATGGATTCTCATAAATGGTCTGATTATGACTCTTAAAATAATTCTTAAAATCATTAATCAGGCTTACCGTCTTATCAAACAGACCCTTATTTTCACAGCGGTTCATTAAAATCGTTTCTGCGCCGAACATTTCCGGCACCTCTGTCAGAATCGTTGTTCCCTTCTTACTGATTAAGATATCCGAGAATCTTCCTACCGTTGGGTTCGCTGTAATACCGGAAAATCCATCACTGCCGCCACACTTCATACCAATTACAAGCTTTGATACACTAATCGGCTCTCTCTTGAACTGTGCTGCATAATCAGCAAGTTCTTTTACAATCGCCACACCATCTGCAATCTCATCGTCACTTTCCTGTGCAACGAGAAACTTTACTCTAGCAGGGTTATAGTCTCCAATATAGTTTTTCAATACATCAATATTGCTGTTCTCACAGCCAAGTCCCAGAACCAGGACACCGCCTGCATTCGGGTGATTAATCAGGTTTGCAAGAATCTGTCTTGTATTCTCCTGATCATCTCCCATCTGGGAACATCCATAAGGATGCGGAAATGCACAAACCGCTTCAATATTCTCTCTTACAAGATCTTTGGATAACTCCGCAATCCTGGTCGCAATATTATTCACACAACCTGCCGTTGGAATAATCCAGATTTCATTTCTGACACCGACCTTGCCATTTTCACGGTTATAACCCATAAAGGTTACATCCTCTGTTGTCTTCTCTTCCGGAAGCTGTGGCTCATAACTGTAATCCAGCAAATCACCCAGTCCGGTCTTCAGGTTATGTGTATGAATCCACTCACCGGCCTTTACATCAGCCGTTGTGAATCCGATTCGATAACCATACTTGATAACAGGAGTTCCCGCTGTAAGCTCTTTTAATGCGAACTTATGTCCTGCCGGAATCTCCATCTGCGTCACGACGGTAACCTCCCCAATCGTAATCGTCTCATTTTGTGGAATTGCGTCTAATGCAACTGCCACATTATCATCACCATGAATCTTAATAAAATTTGCCATACGCTTTCCCTTTATGTAGCATTTCCAATTCCTAAAATTTTAGCAATTTGAAACCGCTTTCTTTTTACATAATACCCAAATTTTAACACAATTACAATACAATTTTATGTTCTTTTTACAAAATACTTATCAATTCTTTTTATAGGAAGTTTAGAAATTCTTCTCTATTGCCTTTCGCATTCCAAGCGTTCTAATGTCCTCAAGATAAGAAGCAACTGCATCACTCAATCCTGCAACCTTTGTTAAATCCTGACCATGGAAACCAGCATTGCTTAAATAAGCTTCTGTAAATGTCCTGGAATCCTTACTGCTATTTTCTGCGAAGAATTCAAGAACTGCCATATCATCCATAACATTGTATTCCTGACCATCTCTATGACCAATCAGTGCCTTATCACGGATTTCTGTTCCTGTATAGAATGCCATCAATGCAGCAATAGAGAAGGTAAGGTGTGTTGGAAGTTCTCCCTTTCTCTCCACATATCCTAATAAGGAAGGCATACATCTTGCTCTCCACTTCGATACCGAATTCAATGAAATAGATAATAATGCATGTTTAATATATGGATTACGGAATCTTCCATCAACAGCCTCTGCAAAATCAAGCAAATCCTGCTTTGGTAAATCAAGTGTTGGAATGACTTCGTCATAGATTGTCTTGTGCATGAAGTTACCAATCAATTCATCTTCCATGGATTCTCTTACATAGTCATTTCCAGCAAGATAAGAAGCAAGAACGAAAGAAGTATGTGCACCATTCAAGATACGCACCTTTCTCTGCTTATATGGTTTCTGGTTATCGGTGTAAATAACTGGAAGTCCTGCTGCCGGAAGTGAAAGTTCTTTGCTGATATCCTTATCACTTTCAATAACCCAAAGTCCAAATGGTTCTGCTGTTACCACGATATTATCCTGATAGCCGAATTCCTTCCAAAGCTCTTCTACTTCATCTCTTGGATATCCGGTTACAATACGGTCAACCAATGTAGATGTGAAGATACATGCATCATCTAACCACTGTAGGAATCCTTCCTCCAGATTCCAGAGCTTTGCAAACTTCACAACACATTCCTTTAAATGAATACCATTATCATCGATAAGTTCAACCGGAAGCATCACCAGTCCCTTATCTGCTGCCCCCTGAAAATGTGAATATCTTGTATATAAGAACTTACATAATTTTCCTGGATATGTCTTTGGTGGATTAGCTTCAAACTGATCTGTATCATCAAACACGATACCTGCTTCTGTTGTATTGGATACGATATATCTTAAGGAGTCTAACTTGGCATAATCACTATATTTTTCATATTCTGTATAAGCATCCACAGCATCTGCAACACTTGTAACCACACGCTTAATTACCTTTGGTTCACCATCAACCATACCTCTTAAGCATACCGTATACTGGCAGTCCTGCGCATGGAACATATCAAGATTTCCGAACTCAATTGGCTTTACCAGAACGATGTCTCCATCAAACTTTCCTGACTCATTGGCAATGTCAATCATATAGTCGACAAATGCACGTAAGAAATTTCCTTCTCCAAACTGAAGGACTTTAATAGGCCTTTTCTTTTTTCCAGTCTTTGCTGCATTTAATAATTCCATAGTCTTATCTCCTATCATATTTCTTTTTCGATTCATTCACTCACACAATCTGTAAGCACTTACATTTGCATTTTATATTGTTTTTCCATGAAAGTCAACTGTCTTTTTTTACGAAAAATCCCCATATTTTTCAGCATTTGTGGAGATAGCTCTTTTTTCTTATCTAAAAGATTTTGTTTTTACTCTTGCTTTTCATATCGCTGTAATGTATTCTATTTATGAAAACGGTTACATTTTTATGTGTGGGGTGATTGCTATGACAATCTATGATATTTCTGAAAAAGCAGGCGTATCGATTGCGACTGTTTCCCGCGTACTTAATGGCAGCACTAATGTAAAACCTAAAACAAAGAAACGGGTTATGGATGTAATAGAAGAATATGGCTATACGCCAAATGCTTTTGCAAGAGGACTAGGACTTAATACCATGAACACGATAGGTATTCTATGTGCTGATTCCTCGGATCTATATCTGGCAAAGGCCGTTTATTACATAGAACAATATCTGCGTGAAAATGGCTATAATTCCATTCTTTGTTGTACTGGCTATGAACTTGAGAATGAGAAATCTTCTCTTAATCTCCTTCTTTCCAAACGTGTAGACAGTGTCATTATGGTCGGTTCCAATTTTATTTCCAATGAATCTGATAACAATAAATATATCCGTGATGCTGCAGATCAGGTTCCCATTATGCTTCTTAACGCGGACTTCGACTATCCCAATATTTACTGCACTTTATGTGATGACTACAAGGCAATGCTTGAAGCAACCCAGGCACTCCTGGGCACCAACCTGAATAAAATTCTTTATCTGTATAACTCACAGTCCTATTCCGGCTTAAAGAAGCTTTCCGGCTATCAGACCGCCATGCTGCAAAAGGATTTGCATTTTCAAAAGGATTATATGCAGTTCTATCAAGGCGAACGTGAGAACCTTGAAGCAATTGCCGACTTTCTGGAAGAACTTGCAGCAAACGGACTGGATTTTAATGCTGTCGTTGCTTCGGATGATATCCTTGCCATGGGAGCCATGAAGTACAGCAAGCGTCAAAAGCTTTCTGTACCGGACGATTTCGCAATTATAGGCTATAACAATTCTTTACTGACCTCTTGTTGCGAACCACCTCTTACCTCTGTTGACAACCGTCTGCAGACTTTATGCAGTCAGCTCGTCAAGACGTTGATGGGTGTCTTAAGCGGAAGCGAAATGCCTCAAAAGGTTATTTTTTCCGGCGAATTAATCAAACGAGGAACAACAAATTTCTAATATATCAAAAAGGAGACAGCACTCATCTGTCTCCTTTTATTCCGTTCAGCAGAAGTTCATCCATTCTGCTACGTGTTCTTTCAATTAATTTCCATTTCTGGATCCGCTCGTGTTGATCCTTTGCCAAAAGCTCAGCTACCATAATGGCCATTTCCCACAAAATAACTTTTGTCTCCTCATCCATATCATGATATACGTTTCTTACAATCTTTGTCTTTTTCAGTAGCTCCGGTGAAGGTGATTTTAACTCCGACAGCGTTTCTACTTCCGTAATCTCAACAATCCGAAACAGATTATCCAGAAAAGATTCTACTTTTTCTCTTCCTAATTCATAAATCCATTGATTCATTCTATCGTACAGATCCTTTCGTTCCGGTACATTACTCTGCGCCCGCACAAAACAATCCCCTTCAATCTGCCAGGACAATGGCATATGCTGCAATACACCGATGTTGCTACTTTCGATTAGAATATACTCAATCGATTTTTCATCATGCCCCTGCATTAACATACCAACAAAAGAATCTTTTGGAACAAACTTTATAATCTTCTCCTTCACAGAAGCATAATCCAAAGTTTCCATAAAATCAGGGCGAAATCCCGGGCCATCAAAATCATATACTTTACCAATCTTATGCTTTATTTTCTCATCACAGCACATTGCTGCATAGGCTGCAAGATTTCCACCTTTAGAATGTCCCCCAAAATAAAATCTCGCACTTCTTTTCCTGTTGAATACATGTGCTACACGCTCAACATACTCTGCACTTTTCTTCTGTGCTTCCACAGGCGTTCGATACGCCATACAGAAATCTTCCTTCCAACCAACCATCGCATCATCGGTTCCTCGAAATGCCAGAAAAACGTCACCATTTCCAAGCAGGAATGTAATCGCACTAAATTGAAGGTCCATTTCCTTATCCATATCATTGATATAGAAATTGGCTTTCATACTGCGAAAACGTCTGGTTTCCAGAATCTTGTAGAAAAGCTCCTTATTCTGCTCCTGTTCCCAGGTTACGGACAAAAAGTTATCTTCATCCATGTGCGCCTTTATATATTCTGTAGAAACAGCCGGCTTTCGTTCATCAATTCCCGGAACCACGCCGTCATAAACATAATAAGATAGATGCGCCAGAATCAGCCCATCTATCTCACAAAGCGGTTTCTCTATAAAATTATATCCACCATATTCTTCTAAATACGAGTTTATTGTCCCCATTTAATACAGCACCCCATTATAATAATCAAGTAATAGATTTACTACTTCATTATACTGCTGCATGCCTTCTTCAACGCCATTAAGCTTTAACGTGGTTTCCATCAAAGTATTGGAAACCTTTTTCACAGTTGAAGTTTTCACAACTGCTTTCTTCTCCACGACTTCCCAATCCTCTTTTGTCAGGAAAATATTGTCGTCCGCTACCATATCGCTGATTCTTACATGCTTCTTATATTCATTTTTATTCTTATCAATGGACTCATAGAAGTCATTATTTACATAGTTTAAAACACTTAAATATCCACAATACTGTAAAAACTTATCATCTGATTTCACACAGGCAAGAAAACCGATGAAATTTGCATCGTCTTCATAGATAAAGCCCTTTGTATGCGACAGTTCATGACATACGGTTGGTGCAACATTCGTGATATGCATCATGGAATTAATATTTGCTTCCATAGAAAATGGGAAATAGTATCCCATAATATACTGCTGGCTGAAAAATTCAGACGCAGACAAGAATTTTGGTGTTACATAAAAACCGGAAAGCTGTTCATAATCCTGTCCCAAATTCTTCATCGCTTCTACAGATTCTGCAACTAAATCACCATCATACACCGGCTCACCATTTCTGTCTCGCGCAATCTCTAACGCCAATGTATTACACTTTTCTACCAGATAATCACGTAAAATAGCAAGATTCTTCTTGGTGTAAACAACCTTTTCTTCCTGAACTACTTCTGTGACTGCTCTTCCATTCATATCCGCAACCATTTTACCAGACTCATTCTGATACATATATTTATCCGTAAAACTGGAAGCATGATACATGATAAAACAATTGCTTGTCATAATATAACATACAACCAGAAAAATCCATGCATAAGCGCTCCAATATCTTCCAAGTGCTTTCTTATATCTTCCTTGCGCACAAAGATTCCCAATCAGGAAAAGTACGCCAAACACAGTAAGTAAAACAGCAAGCACCAGCATAATTTCTCCAACCGAAAATGGCACAAGACTTGTAAGTCTTGCATAGGTATTCAACCAGAAGTGAAAGATATTGGCAATATACCAGTCACAGAATGCAACATTTGCCCATGCTGCTACATTGATAAGAATAACTCCAAGTATGCCGATTCCGTATATCCATCTACCTATATGACGTTTCTTTCCCCAATTCTCCATAGCAAAATCTCCTTTGGTGTTACTGTTTCATTGCATATGTTTATTTTATCGCAATTTTATTATCAAATTTTAAATAATTTGTGAACAATCACCAAAGTATTATTTTGCCATTTTAATTTTGCCGTGTTTTTACATAAATTATATATTAT
>CAYUKO010000038.1:0-27403 GCA_964445375.1 uncultured Roseburia sp. | reverse complement strand
ACGGATGCAAACGGACGGTTCTCATAGCGGATAATATTACCATCTCCAAAATGTGTATCTGCAATAAAATAATCTTTTCCCATTATAATTCTACTATCTCCATCGCATCCTTAATCTGCTCGCGCACATCCTTATTGCCAAGCCATTCATTATGATAATTCAGGCAACGACACATCCATGTCACTCCATTTTCCGTAAAGGTATTGCGGTAATGAACATGACCACAGATAGAATATGCTATCCGATTCTCCATGCAAAGCTTCGTTAATTCTCTGCTTCCTAAAAAGGCATTAAAAAAGCTCCATATATGATTCATACTTTCCGGGACAGCAAACGCCTCATGAGAAATCATGTGTGTCATAAGAACGATTTTCTTGCCCTTATGCTGATTTTCTTTGATTTGTTTCGCAAAGCGTTCCAGAAACCATTTACAACGTTCCTCATTGTTCCTGGACCATGTATTAAATAAGGAATCCTGCCAGGTTCTTCCCTCGTAAGTCATTCCTTCAAAATCCTTATGAGAGAACTTCTCGTGATTGGCAAAGCTGTAATCATACCACGCCACATCTCCGATTATGACACATTCGTCAGTTTCATATACTTTACCAGACAGACAATGTTCATCATTTAAGAACATCTCATATATTTCATCATTATTTTCATAGGAAGAATTCTTGTTCCACATATCATGATTGCCTGGAACATATAAAACCTTCGCCCCGCAAAGCGCTTCCAATTTTTCTACCATTTCGATTGTCTTTGCAGGATAGGAACTGATATCACCGGCAATCAGCAATAGTTCAATGCCATTTTCACGGACATATTCTACAATTCCGCCAATCACATCATATTCTTCATTCACATCAATATGGATATCTGAAATCACTGCTGTTTTCATATGAATAACCCTACCTTTCCTCAACCCTTAAGTAATGGCACACTCTCTGTCCAACGGTTCCGATTAGCATACCTGTAATCAGTCCAACTACCAGTAACACCGGCATATAATAAAAAACATGCACGTTCTCTACCACACATGCAGCAACCACAAGCTGCCCGACATTATGGCTGACACCACCTGCCATACTGATTCCTATGATCGAAAAGCCCTTGCATTTCTTGAGTAAAAGCATCACACAAAAGCTTAAAATTCCGCCTGCAAGACTATATAATAAAGAAGACATATTTCCAAATAAAAATGCCACCAACACGATTCTTGCTATCAAAATCCCCAATACCTGCAATGGCTTTAGGAAAAATAATCCGATTACCACAACAAGATTGGCAAGTCCAAGCTTAATTCCCGGTATCCCAAAGGAAAATGGAATTAACGCTTCTACATAACTGAATATCATCGCCAAAGCCACCAGCATTGCCGAATATGCAACTCTTTTTGCCATTTTCTTCTCCTGTTATCCTTCTAGTATTCTGACACTTATGTCACATCATTGTGTAACACTATCAATACCATTCTCTTCGCTTGATGCCAATACTTCCACAACCAGCTTGTGTGGCAGACATACGATCGTTTCATTCGTTTTGGAAATGGCATTATGCTCGACACAATACTGGTCAGGACAATCTGCCTGCACCATAGCTACTTTCCCCTGTTCCAGTACAATCCTATTATATCCAAACGCATTCTCTACTTCAATTGTTGTATCTTCGCTAAGAGGATATGTTCCGTATTCTTCTCCATCAATCATGATACGAACCGTTCCCCCTGTCTTTCCCTGCCCCAGATTCATCACAAGCGCCATCATTCCAGCAGCTACAAGAACAATGATTATGATGATCATATCTTTTTTCTTAAACATGTTATTCCACCTGATTCTTCGCTATGATTTCGTATTTTAAATCAGAAGTAAAACTATTCTCCAACCCTTCTGTTACATAAAGCATTCCTGTATCATCATAAAGTACCGCATCAAACTCATTGCTATGCGCTCTCCAATAAGCAATCGCTCCCTCTTTTCCAAGGACATACAATGCCGTTGATAATCCATCTGCTAAAGTTCCATCCTCGCAGACGATGGTTACAGATACCAAACCATTCTCTGCTGGCTTTCCTGTGTTCGGATCAATAATATGATGATATATCTCACCATTTTCCTCAAAATACCGCTCATAGCCACCTGACGTAATAACCGCCTTATCGATTACAGAAATTACACCAAGATAAGGAAGGCTTTCATCAGGACTCTTAATCGCAATTCTCCATGCGCTGCCATCCGTTTTACTTCCTACCGTCTGAACATTACCACCAAGATTAAGCTTGGCACTCTTAATTCCATATTCTTCCATAATCTGTGCCACCCGGGCAGACGTATAACCCTTAGCGATTCCACCAAAATCAATCTTAATATTTTCTGGCATCGTTAACTGATTTGCTTCCTGATCATAAGTAAGCCTGGAAGAATCCACACTGCCTAACAAATCATTCAATTCCTCTTTGGAAGGCACACGGAATTCCTCTCCCGTAAATCCCCATGCTTCCATAACTGGATAAATAGTAATATCAAAAGCACCCTTCGTGGACTCATATATTTCCAGTGAACGCTGTAATAAATATGCACTATCCTCCGAAAGCGTTCCTGCTTTGCTCTGATTAATCTGTGTAACCTCACTTGTCTCACTTCCTGTTGACAGTAATGCATCAAGCCGTTCAATCTCTTGTGCAGCTGCTTCTACTGCCTTCTCACAATTACGCCCATAAGCAGTAATCTCCATATAGGTATCCATGGCGAATATATTCTTCGTTGCACTTTTATTTGTATCTTTTCCAAAACAGACTGCCATAATCATAATTCCAAGTAATACCAGCACTATGGCAATCCTTTTCCCATTCTTTTTCATACTTGCTGTCATTCCTTCTTTGCTCCTTATTTTTAAGTAAACCTAAACCGTATCGTACACACTTGCTTCTCTAGTGTCAAGGACAAGTACGTAGAAGCTTATTGAGAAATTTTATCATTTTCCAGTTATTGACATTCCTACATGCTTTTGATACAGTCTCATTTGTTAGTTATCTCTTACCGTGGTTAGATTGGTAAATCTTTCTACTTTCAAAAAGAGCATAATTATCATATCATAAAACATCATGGGAGGACACAATTATGAAAAAGAAAATACACGTTAAGAAAGGTTAGGTTTTATGAATTTACTTCTCGCATTATTGGTTTCCTTGGTTATTATTTTTCTTGCAGAGAAAAGTATCCGCAAGCATCCAGCCATTTGGTATTGCTCTGCTTTTGTGCTTTCTTTGTTAAGTACTATGCTTCCGAATTCTGCCCCTGGCTGGCTTCAAAGCATCCTATCAAGCTTTATCGGACATGGAACACTTGCTACTGCTCTTTTTATCTTGGTTATGTATGCAAGAATTCTCCCACCAAAAAGCCGCGCATTCCGTACGTTGATGAGTTTGAGAGCACCACTTGCCATTATGGCTTCTTTCATGATTCTGATACACAACAGGACTTATTTTGTCTACTATCATGAAAATGCACGCCTGCGAAACATTTCCATGACAAAGCAGGAAATTGCAGCAGCCGCATGTACCACTCTTATGATTTTGCTATTAATTCCACTTACCATCACTTCCTTTACGTTTGTTCGTAAGAAGATGAAAGGTACTACATGGAAGAAGCTTCAACGATTTTCTTATGTATTTTATGGACTTATTTATATTCATGTAGCTTTGGTGTTTGGCTTGCAGATTTCAAGAGGAAACAACCGTTATCAACTTGAACTTGCTATTTACACAGCTATCTTTGGCTATTATCTTGTCAGCCGTGTTGCCTTATATCTGAAAAATGCCAAAAAGATTAACACAAGCAAGATTCTTCAAAAAATTGGTCTTCCTGTTGTTGCTGCATTATCCTTAGGTCTTGTTGTCATGCCTTTGTCAAAGCAGAACAATACCACTGCAGATAACAATGTTTCTATCGAACCAGAATCCGTTGCCCTGTCATCATCTTCCCCTTCATATCAGGATGGTGAATGGACTGGAACCGCCTTCGGCTATAATGATGATATCACTGTTACTGTAACCATTGAAAATGGCATCATTACCGATATCACAAACATAACTGGTGACGATGATGAACCATACTTTGGATGGGTCAAGGAAGAAATTCCTCAACAGATTCTTTCATCTCAATCCACCGAGATAGATACTGTCAGCGGTGCTACCTTTAGTTCAAAAGGCATGATCAATGCCGTTAAAGATGCTCTGCAAAAAGCACAAAATCCTGAATGAGTCACCTCATTCAGGATTTTGGTTCTTTTTCATAACTTATCTAATTCTTTACTTCATTCTCAACAATAATCGCATCTGTCTCAATTTTGAATTTCGACATTGCTCTTTCAAGAGAATTAACTCTTACCGCAAGCTGCTCTGACTTCTCTGTCAGCTTGGAAATCAATTTAACCTGCTCATTCAGAGTATCTGCAACACCACCTGTTGACGCTGCAACCTCCTGAGAAACAGATGAAATACTACGAATAGAATCTTCTACATCATTTCTCTCTTCGCTGATTCCCTTCATCTTAACAAGCATCTGCTGTAAACCTGTAACAAGTTCATCTACACAGCTATTGATGGAAGCAAAAATGGTAATGGTTTCTTCCAGCGAATCTGCCTGTTTGAAAATATATTCCTCTGTTTTCTTTGCAGAATTGGTTGTCTGCTGTGTGGTTTCACGAATATTAGCAACAATATCTTTAATCTGGTCTGCTGCCATCATAGACTGACTTGCCAACTTTCGGATTTCATCTGCTACAACCGAGAAGCCTCTTCCATTTTCTCCTGCTCTTGCAGCTTCAATAGATGCATTCAAAGATAACAGATTCGTCTGTGATGCAATTTCATTAATGGTATCAATAATATCTTCAATATCATCGGAACGTTTCTTAACATTCTGAATATCATGTCCTAATTGATTTGCTAACTGTATAATCGTTTCTGACTGCCTATTCAGATCTTCAATAATAATCTTACCTTGATTTACTGCATCAATTGCCTTACCTGTCATTCCACCCATATCTTCTGCCTGATCACATACAGAAATAATCTGTGTTGAGAATTCCGACATCTTCATGTTGCAATTCTCTGCATCTTCAGACTGGGTAAGTACACCTCTTGCAACCTCGCCTACGGATTGTGAAACACCCTGCATGGAGATATTAATAGAATCTGCTGTCTGTGCCACATTTCCGGACAAATCCTTTACTTCTTTACCAAAGCCCTGTACATCTGTCATAATATCCCGGACGCTGGTCAACATGTGATTTAATCCATCATTCAGTAACAGGAATTCATCCTTTCTGTTTGTAACAAAGTCTGTTGTAAGATCACCCTCTGCAACCTTTCCAAGTGAATGAACCATGCCCTTCAACGTCTTACTGATATTAACTGCGATTCGGCTTCCAACAATCAAGGCTACTGCTACTGCTAAAATTACAAGAATAACAGTAATATTACGAATTGTCTTTGCGTCTTCCATAATATTAGCATACGGAATGAGTCCACAGAGCATAATCTTGGTATGACCAATTGGAGAATATACATAAAGGTATTTCTTACCATTATATCTTACCATCGCACTACCGGCATCTTCCGCTCCTAACGATTCCTCATAGAAGCTGTTTCCAATAAAGACATTTTCCGTCGTATCCTGCTGAACGATAGCCGTTCCATCCTCGGAAAGTACATCCTGTACACTAATCTCTTTTCCATCTTGTGTAATAATGCCTTTATAGCTTCCTTCACCAAAATCCATCTCTTGCAAAGCATCCTTAATTGTCTTTTGCTTTACATCTAACAGTAAGATTGCATCTGCCCGTAAGAATTTCTGGAAGAAGAGAATTCCACTTTCCGGATCATCTGCTCCAAATACATCATCTATAAAAGAACTTCTTCCAAGCCATACATTTCTAATCGTATTCTCTGCAAAGTAGGAACTTTCAGCTGATTCAAAAAGTGTAGCATAAGCTCCTTCTGGAAGGGAACCTGATCTCGAAGTAAACATTGTACCATTCTCTGAAATAATGTCATATTCATGAATATAGTTAGCACTTCCTAATGAATAGATCAAAGTCGTTCTCAATTCACGGAAGGAATCATTTGCTTTTGTACCCTTATAATATTTTTCGTAATATCCTGATGTATTATCATCAATAATAACCTCATTTGCTTTCGTGGATACTGTTTCGCACAAAAAGCTAAAATATAGTGCCTCTGCGGAAATTGCACTAACAGAAGACTCCTCATACTTATCAACAATGGTTTCCGATGCTTTCTGATAAGAAACAACACCTAACACCACAATAAAAAATACCGGAACAAGGAATGCTCCTACCAGCATCGTCTGAATCTTTTGTGCCTTAAATATATTTCCGAATACCTGAAAAGCTTTTGAATTCGTAAGCTTATCAAACTTAATTCTTTTTGGTAATTTAAAATTCTTGGAAAGTTTTGCTCCTTCTTTAGCCTTTCCGTCTTTTTTAAGCTTTCCAATTTTTTTCAATTTCTCTACTTTTTTCGGTTTTTCTTCCTTTAAAGGATTTCCTTCACTTTGAAGACTTTCCCTTTCTGGTATCGTCGCTTCTTGAGGGATTTCTTTCTTCTTCGTACGCATTACATTTTTCAAATCCACTTTATTCTTTTTTTCCTTTTGCTTATCTGGGCGTATCTTATCCGGCAGTCTAAACATGGCTTACCTCCTAAAATATACTTCTCTAACTTTGAATTTTGTGTCTTCTCCCCCTCTTATAATGATATTGTAACACCATTTCTCTAATTTTTACAACATTAATCGTTTAATTTTCTAACTTTAGTTGTTTTAGCTCTTAATTTCTATAAAATTTTATGAGAAATCAACGAAATTAATGATTGTTTCTTTTTCTAAGAAATAGTAAAATAGAGAAAACATCCATTGCAGGAGTATTACAACTTGAAATCAAAAATTTTTTTTAATCGCTTACAACCAGTTTCCTATATAACGAAAGAGCTTCCAATACGTATCAACGTAACGGAAGCTCTTTTGCTTTATAAACTTATTTGTCTATATATTTCTCTGGTTCAGATACTACATTATATACATCGATTCTCTGAAGATCGATTTCCGGCATTCCAATGAAAGTTCCACCATACTGGAAAGTCTCTGGTTCTTTCTCGATTCTTACCACTTCGATAAATGCATGAAGTACTTCCTTCGTCCAAATGGTAAGATAAGCCTCATAAACCGCCCCGATTTCAAGAAGCTCATCACAGGTAAAACCGATACCCGTCTTAGAAACGTTTAATACATCAACATCAACCTCTTCCGTTTTACCGGAATCCAGTCTTTTTACTATTATTCTTGATTTCAATTCTGTTCTTTTGCTTTTTCTTCTTTCTACCACAGTTACTACCCCTTCTGAATAAAATATGATTTTTACTACCTTCTCATTATGATAAACTGCAAATACTTTTTTCACAGTCTATTTTTATACAATATTTTACTCTAATTGCTATATTCTGTCAACTCGTTCAACCATGCACAGAAACACGAATTTGCATTCTTTGGAAGCTTGCTTACACACGTACTACTACTTCCCAAGCTCCGTAATAAACATTGCATCCCCGAAGCTAAAGAATCGGTACTTCATATCAACCGCCATCTTATAAGCATCCAGCACATGCTCTTTTCCCGCCAGTGCAGATACCAACATGATCAACGTTGATTCCGGCAAATGGAAATTCGTAATCAGATTATCTAATACTTTGAACTTATATCCCGGATAAATGAAAATCTCTGTGTTATCGCATCCGGCAACAACCTTTCCCTCTTCATTTGCCGCACTTTCAATGGTTCTACAGCTCGTCGTGCCAACACAGATGACTCTGCCCCCTGCTGCCTTTGTATTATTAATAAGCTCTGCTGCCTCAGGCGTAACCTGATAGAATTCAGAATGCATATGGTGATTTAATACGTTATCTTCCTTTACCGGGCGGAACGTTCCAAGTCCAACATGAAGGGTAACATACGCAATCTTTACCCCTTTTTCCTCTACCTTTGCAAGCAGTTCCTTTGTAAAGTGTAAACCTGCTGTTGGTGCTGCTGCGGAACCTTCATATTTTGCATAAACCGTCTGATAACGATTCTTGTCCTGAAGCTTATGTGTAATATATGGTGGAAGTGGCATTTCTCCAAGTCTGTCTAATACCTCTTCAAAGATTCCTTCATAAGAAAATTGAATCAGACGATTTCCTTCTTCAACAATATCAAGCACGGTTCCTGTAAGAATTCCGTCACCAAAAGAGATTACAGCACCCGATCTTGCCTTTTTTCCCGGTTTAACAAGGGTTTCCCAGATGTCATTTTCTCTTCTTTTTAATAATAATACTTCAATCGTTGCACCTGTGTCTGCCTTCACTCCCATTAATCTTGCCGGGATTACCTTCGTATTATTGAGTACCAGACAATCACCCTCATGCAAGAAATCAAGAATATCCTTAAATACATGATGCTCGATTTCTCCTGTGTTCTTATCTAATACTAACAGTCTTGAGCTTGATCTATCTTCTAATGGGTCCTGTGCAATCAGTTCCTCTGGTAAGTCAAAATAAAAATCCGATTTTCTAAGTTCTTCCATGTTTCGTCTTAATTCCTTTCTGTATAAAGCAGCTCATAACCACTTCAAACAATTACGCATTTTCTAAAAATGCCTTATATCCTCGCATAGTCTCGTATGCATCTGCTTTACTTGTCACTTCAAATGGCGCATGCATATTCATGACCGCCGTTCCACAGTCTACCACATTCATGGCATACTCTGCAAGTATGTGTGATACTGTTCCGCTTCCTCCTAAGTCAATTCTTCCATATTCTGCAAACTGATAGATAACCTCTTCCTTATCAAAAATAGCGCGAAGCGTTCCTAAATACTCAGCATTTGCGTCGTTAGCACCACTCTTTCCACGTGCTCCTGTCACTTTATTGAATACCAGACCACCGCCAAGGAGCGCTGCGTTTTTCTTTTCAAAAGAATCTGCAAACATAGGATCAAATACACTGCTCACATCTGCAGACAACAGATTCGAACCAGACATTGCGCGTCTAAATGCAAGGTCTGACTCCTCACCGTGTAAATGCATTACTTCTGCAATCATATTCTCGAAAAAGCGTGAAGTCATACCTGTTGCCCCATAGCTTCCGATTTCTTCCTTATCCGCAAGCATAACGACAGAAGTCTTCGTCAGATTTTTCGCATGCAATAATGCATGAACTGCCGCATAGGCACATACTTTATCATCCTGCCCGTAGGCAAAAATCATACTTTTATCAAGTCCAGCCTCTCTTGCCTTTCCTGCCGGGACAATCTCAAGCTCTGCTGATAAAAAGTCCTCTTCCTCCATATCATAGTATTCCTGTAACAACTGCAATACGCGTGCTTTTACCGGCTCATTATTCTTTTCTTCCTCGTTCTGATCTAATGGTCGATTACCAATGACCACATCCAGTGCTTCCCCGGAAAAGAGCTTATCTGCTGTCTTTTCCATCTGCTCCTGCGCAATATGCGGTAACAAGTCAGAGATAAATACCACCGGATCATCCTTATCCTCGCCAAGACATACCTCAATCGTTGTTCCATCCTTCTTGATGACCACGCCATGAATTGCCAAAGGAATCGTCACCCACTGGTATTTCTTGATTCCACCATAATAATGGGTATCCAGATATGCAACCCCATCATTCTCATACAATGGATTTGGCTTTACATCAATTCGTGGTGAATCGATATGTGATACAATCATATTCATACCTTGCTCCATCGGCTCACTGCCAATGCGCAATAAAATGACAGCCTTATTCATCCATGTGGCATATACCTTGTCGCCTTCTTTTAGCTTCTTCTGCTCTTTGATTAATTTTGCAAGGTCCTCAAAACCTTCCTTCTCTACCATATTGACAACGGTATCACAGCATTCTCTTTCTGTTTTTGATTTATTTAGAAAATGCATATACTCCTTTGCATAATGCTCCATCTTTTCCAAACGTTTTTCGCTATATTCATTCCAACAATTCTTGCGTTCCATTATATTCTCCTTTCGTTTTATAAAAATTCAGGTTTGCGTGTCAAAGTGAGCCATGCACAGGTGAGCCGAATTGGCTGCGAGAGCTTGCTCACAAGCAGACATATTCGAGCGAAACTGTATACGACGAACGCCGCGACAACGAACAACGTAAGTTGCAAGTGGTCGGCATGGCTTTATGTAGTTGTATGCCCCACTTTTGTGGCTTTTTCGCATATTAAGGGGGGTTTTATGTAGCTGTATGCCCCACTTCTGAAGCCTTTTCACACATTAAAGGGGGCTTATGTGGCTACTATGCCCTACTTTTAAAGCTTTTTCGCATATTAAGTGGGGCTTTATTTAGCTGCTATGCCCCACTTCTGAAGCCTTTTCACACATTAAGTGGGGCTTTATTTAGCTGCTATGCCCCACTTCTGAAGCTTTTTTACACATTAAGGGGGGCTTTATGTAGCTGTATGCCCCACTTCTGAAGCTTTTTTGCGCATTAAGGGGGACAATTGGCTTTATTTATCCCAATATTTACATTTTCAAAACGTAGTGTATGTTAAGTGCCGCCCGAGCCGGCTACCATGCTGCGAATTGAGTAAAGCGTTTTGTGTATTTTGTTAATGGGACAAGGAGACATCAAATCCTACTCGCGCGGCACATTCCCCACTAAACCTAAATTTAATTATTCTATACTTCTACTTTACTACATATTCACAACCACATCAAATGCCAATTTCCTTGTAGCACACGTGTTTCTTTTTTGATATTACATGACATTCCTGTCACTTTATCAAGAAAAAGAGATATTTCCAGAATTCTATCTGAAAATATCTCTTACTCAAACATATTTAGCTTCTTAATTCAACGCCAAACTTCTTATTTAACTGCTTTAATATCTTCTTTACGAATGCATCAACAGATTCTGTTGTAAATGCTTCATCCTTTGGAGTGAATACAACAGTAAATGCCATACTCTTCTGATCTGCTGCAATCTGCTCACCCTCATAGATATCGAATAAAGTAATCTTTGTAATATACTTACAAGCTTCCTTCATGGCATCTTCGATTTCACCACATGTGATGTTCTTTGCAACAACGAGCGCTAAGTCTCTCTGTTCTTCAGAGAACTTAGGCAATGGCTGGAATACCGGCTTCTTACCATACCACTGAGAAGCAAGCTTTAAGTCAATTTCTAACAGATACATCGGAGTACGAAGGTCGCAATCATCTGCAATATCGTAAGCTAACTTACCAAAGTAACCAATTTCTACACCTTCACAGCTAATGCTTGCTGTCTGATATGGATGCATAAAGGTGTTGCTTGTATTGCTATATTTGAACTCTACATGTAAGGTTTCTGCAATCTTCTCTGCGATACCCTTCATGGTATAGAAGGATTCCTTCTCACCAAAGATACCAACGCAGAGCTTTGTACGCTCATCCGGGTACTCTGTTAATGGAAGGCTCTTTGGCATGAATACATTACCGATTTCGAATAATCTTCCTTCTAAGTTGCCCTTCTTCTGATTACGAACAACTGCATTAATCATAGATGCAGCTAAGGTTGTTCTCATTAAGGATAACTCTTCACTGATTGGATTCATGATTCTGATTGCATTACGTTCTACTGCATCCTCTGGAAGTCTTAATAAATCTAAGTCAGAAGGTGAGAAGAAGGAATAATGAATACACTCATAAGCACCAACACCACAAAGAGCATTCTTTAACTTCAATTCGCTCTTCTGAGCAAGATTGAGTCCACCATTTGTAACCTGTGCAGATGCAATGAAGGTAGGAACAATGTGCTCATAACCATACAGACGAATCACTTCTTCTGCGATATCCTGATAATTCTCAATATCCTCACGGAATGCAGGAACCTGTAAGATTAAGTTATCTCCTTCAATCTTTGGAGCGAAAGTAAGGTTATTCATAATACGAAGAATATCCTCATTTGGAACCTGAATACCTAAGCACTTGTTTACCTTTTCAATGCTTACGGTTACTTCCTTTGGTTCTACGCTGTTTCCTGTGTTTACATCAACATGTGTACGTGCAACCTTACCACACTCTAACTCTTCGATTAAGTGAAGTGCTCTCTTCATAGCCATAACGGTTGCGTACTCATCTACACCCTTTTCATAACGTGCGCTGGAATCAGAACGCTTTCCTACGGCTCTGGAAGTCTTTCTGATATTGTCACGTGCAAACTTAGCAGCTTCGAATAAAACAGTACTTGTTGTCTCACGAATCTCAGAATTGAGTCCACCCATAACACCAGCTAATGCAACTGGCTTAACACCATCACAGATTACCATGTTGTCAGTGGTAAGTGTTAACTCCTGCTCATCAAGAGTTACAATCTTTTCACCATCTGCTGCTCTTCTTACGTTGATTGCATTTCCTTCGATGGTAGAGCAGTCAAATGCATGCATTGGCTGTCCTAATTCCTTTAAGATATAGTTTGTGATATCAACAACATTGGAAATGGCATCAATTCCTACCAATGCTAATCTACGCTTCATCCATGCAGGAGACTCACCAATCTTAACGTCTGTTACATAGTGAGCGCTGTATCTAGGACAAAGATCAGGACAAGTAACAGAAACCTGGAAGCCTTCTAACTCTGCGTCTGATTCTGTATAGCTTAAATCCGGTGTCTTTACTTCCTTCTCTAATACTGCTGCAACCTCTCTGGCAATACCATAGATACTCTGGCAGTCAGGACGGTTTGCTGTAATTGCAATGTCAAACATCCAGTCATCAAGACCTAAGATAGGCTTAACATCTGCACCAACCTCAGCATCTTCCGGAAGTACTAATAATCCGTTATAGCCTGCACCCGGATACATATTCTCGCTTACACCAAGCTCTACACCAGAACAAAGCATACCGAATGATTCATATCCTCTAAGCTTGCCTTTACCAATCGTCATAACACCTTCTACGGTCTTATGATCCTTTGCTGTCGCATAAACCGTTGCTCCTACTAAAGCGGTAGGGAACTTTCCACCAGCTACTACATTATCGGCTCCACAGCAAATCTGGAACTGACCATGCTCACCACAATCTACCTGACATACATGTAAATGGGTATCAGGGATAGCTTCACATGTTAAAACATGACCAACAACAACCTTGCTGATATCCTTTCCGACTTCGTATAATTCCTCAACCTCGAAACCACATGAGAATAACTTATCCTGTAATTCCTGTGGCGTAATATCTATATCAACATATTCCTTAATCCAACTTAATGGTGCTAACATATCTATACCTTTCCTTTCACGTTTTAATCATTCAACTGCTTCAATACTCTTACATCGGATTCAAACAATAACTTAATATTGTTGATGCCATACTTTAACATAGCAGTACGCTCGATACCGATACCGAATGCCAGTCCGCTGTATTCATCAGAATCAATTCCGCAGTTCTCAAGTACCTTCTTATTAACGACACCAGCACCAAGGATTTCAATCCAGCCAGTACCCTTACAAAGCTTACAGCCCTTGCCACCACATTCAAAACAGCTACAGTCAACTTCTACAGAAGGCTCTGTGAATGGGAAGTAAGACGGACGAAGTCTTGTTCTTGTTCCTTCTCCGTAAATCTTGTTTACGAATACATCAAGCATACCCTGTAAGTCGCAAAGAGTAATTCCCTTGTCTACTACAAGACCTTCCATCTGTGTGAACATTGGTGAATGTGTTGCATCATCATCAGAACGGAATACCTTACCTGGAGATAAAATCTTAATAGGTGGCTTCTGCTTCTCCATAACGTGAATCTGACCAGCAGATGTCTGTGTTCTTAATAAGAACTCTGGGGACAGATAGAAGGTATCCTGCATATCTCTTGCCGGATGATCCTGTGGTGTATTCAATGCAGTAAAGTTATAATAATCTGTTTCAATTTCTGTTCCTTCGAAAATCTCAAATCCCATACCAGAGAATACATCGATCAACTGATTACGAACTAATGTAATCGGATGTAAATTACCCTGTTCTGTCTTTTCAGCTGGAAGGGAAATATCAATTTTTTCTGCCTCATATCTATCCTGAAGTTCTTTTGCCTTCATCTTCGCATCAAGTTCAACGATGTAGTCTAATGCCCACACCTTTAACTCGTTAACACCCTTACCATACTCTGCCTTCTGGTCAGCTGGAATGTTCTTCATTTCCTTCATCAGTAAGCCAATCTTACCTGTTTTTCCATCTAAATACTTCTTTCTGAATTCATACACTTCCTTAGAGGAATTTAATTCGCCAGCTCCAGCGATGATTTCCTGCTTAATCTGCTCTAAATTCGCGTTCATCTTATTACTCCTTTCACTTATAACAATTTTGCTCAAATAAGCACCTCGTGAATTACATTCACTCGGTCGCGTTGTGATAACACATTTTTCTTCGTTTCTGCATACTAATCGAGTAGGTTCCAACCTACTCGCTGTGCCAAGCGCATGTAGCAAAGCTGCTAATTACCTTATGCGCTTGTACACATAAAAAGTCCCTTGTACAGTTATGTACAAGGGACGAATATTATCGTGGTACCACCCAAATTCCCGTCTGATGCAATCCTTATCAAAACGGCTCTTATGAACGTAACGTGTTCTTCTACGTCTCTGCCTACTTTCCTATAAAAAATACTTCAACAGAGCTGCTCCGGTGGGAAATTCAATACTATATCTGAACTTAGGAGGCTTTCAGCCGGTGACCTCCACTCTCTGCAAGAAAATATAGCTCTACTTTGCGCCTTCATTGCATTTTTCTTTTCACATAGATTCATAATAGACATTTTACTCAAAAAAGTCAAGAATGTATTTCATTTATTTCTGTTCTTATTTCTGTTCTTTTCCCTTTTAATATTTCAAGCATATCTAAGTCAAAATTCTTATCCAAAAAACGGTTCACAAGCGCTCCACAGAAGAATATATACATACAAAAATATAGCCAGATCATAACGATGATTACCGTTGTCAGGCTTCCATACATGGAAAAGCCATTGAAATAATCAATATAAATAGAAAATACAAAGGAATATAATGTCCAGAATACAGACGTAAATACTGCCCCCGGAAGCTGTTCCAGCCATGGCAGACGGTTATTCGGAAGCAGACAATATAAGGTACAAAATACGACTGATATAAGACACGCTACCAAAATATGTCGAAGCGGCTGTAACCACTCCCATATCCGACCAATGATTTCAAACCTTGGAAGCAGCATATCCGCCACTGTATTACCAAACACCAATAATCCAATGGACAACAAAATAGCCATCAATAAAAATAGAGTATATACAAATGCCCTGATACGAAGGATTAAATAATTTCTCGACTCCGTAATCTCATATACCGAATTCATACCACGCATCAGCGCAAGCATCCCTTTCGATGCAGACCACACGGTTACTACCGCAGAAACTGACACAAGTGTCAGAGAGTTACCCTGATATGAGTTAATGATATCCTGCAAAAAATCTGAAACTTTGTCAGGAATAATCGCCTGCGATACATAAGACCAGAACTGCGTCTGCACTTCCGGTGCAAACTGCAAAAGCGCACACACAATCATCACAATGGGAATAATGGATAAAAACAGAAAAAAAGCAGCGCTGGATGCATGCGCACTGACATTTGCTTCCTTAAGCATTTTCTGAAATGCCCTGATGTATTTATATATTTTTAGAAATACTGATTTCTTCTTATTTACGTCAGACATAGGAATCCCCTTCTATTCTTCGTTTTTGATAGGAATTTTCTATCAAAAAGCCAATTACTAGGGATAGCATATCACAGATTAACATAAAAACACAAGTAACTATTCAGTACCTTCATAGTTACTTGCAAAAATCCATCAAAATTACTTTATCTCTTCAATTACAATGTCATTATAATAATATTTCAATATATCTTCTGCTCCAACCCCCAGATTTGCCAGACACTTTGCTCCATTCTGCGACATACCTGCTCCATGCCCGAAGCCTCCCCCATAAATGGTCATACTTTTTAATCCATTATTCTCATATAAAGTGTCGAAGTAAAAATATGCACTTGGCAGCAGCTCTCCAAGCGTAAATTCAGAACCGTCATTCTTCTTGACCACATCTCCACTCTTTGCCAATGCCTCCCGAATACACTGTTGGGTATTGATGACAATTTCAAAATTCTTCGTTTGTATACAAAGCTGTTGTGCCATACCACTGGAAGCTCTCTGTATAATTCTGCACGAAAGTATTTCTGACTCTTGTGTCAGTTTTTCTTTCTTGATATATTTCATTTTGATGCTCACTTCTTTCGGATACTTTACAGCCAGTGCCGCTATTTTCTCTAAAAATTCCTTCGTATCCTCAAAGCTTCTCGTATATTCCCAACGATACCACGCTTCCTGACATTCCACGTCATTGACATTTCCCTGCGTGATATAAGTTCGATAAGCATTTTCCTTCTGCTGTATTGTGTCGTAAGCATCCTGCTTAGCATAGGAGAAATCTGCTTCCGCTGTAGTACTGTTCTGCTCCAGCATCAGGGCTTTTCCCTGAAGCCATTGCCTCTCTTCCTGTAGTTTCCATACCTCATAGCCTGAACTTCTTCCGCTGGAAGTCGAATAATAAAAGCTCTCAATTAATTCATCCTGATACCGCATAACTTGATTCCTGGTTGCATCTACTGCCTGATTGACATTCTCATCCTCAGGAATGTTCTGATATACCTGAAAGGTCGTACTGTCATCCACATGCGCATTCCATTCCGGGTAGGCAAAAGACGCCATATGAAAATACGTATACGTTCTTGCACTGATTGCCTGCGCTTTCAGTGCCTCGGTTGGATAAGATGCTGGCATTTCACTCGGAACAACACCATATAAATATTCCTCTACCGGTAATTCATTGATCAGAACTATGCCATCCTTTTCTCCTATGCACTCCATACTGCCGCGGTATAATACCTCTTCTGTACGAGCAACATTGTGTAATCGGATTCGTCCATTCTGATATGCATGAACGTTTATCTTATCGTCTTGAAGCTCTTTACTTGTAATCTTATATTCCTCATTTGGTGCTACATCGATTACTCTTTTATTCTGTTCTATGTACATGCCATTTTCGCTGCTGAATACAAGCTCATCATGATAAATTCCCGAAAAATGATCTGTCTTGATCAACACTCTGATATATCCTTGCTGCACCTTCTCTTCTGGAATTTCCTCATCTGTTTCACCTTCTGTAGCTTCTTCCTGTTGCTCCTCTTCATAAGTAGCTTCTTCCTTCTCCTGTGTCGAATCATATTCCACGGAATCTGTTTTGCTGCACTGATATAATCCTATCGAAATCACAATCCAGATTATTATGATTTCAAGCTTACGAAGCAGAGTATTCCCCAATCGCCATAATCCCCCTTATCTTTTTTCAGACAACGCAAAAAGCAGCCCGTTAAGGCTGCTTTTTCTTTCGTATACTCCAAAATGCCGGCTCCAGTATTTTGACTCCTAGCTAATGCTAGGTGGGCGACCGCAACCTTTCTCTCTGCCTTCCCCTGGCCATAATGGGGGGCTTGACATCAATCAGGCAATATAGGAATCCCGTTTAAAGTGATGTAGGTTCAAAATAACAAGAGTAATCGTACATTTCAGATTAACCTTATTATATCCCCTGCTCGATAAAATATCAACATAATGTACCTTGATTTCTCATTTTCGGCATATTGCATGAAAAAAAATTTACCATGCATAATGTCTGCAAACTGTGGTTAATCTACTTTGGGAAATTCCAAAACTACCTTAAACAAATCACCATCAACGTAAAGAGAAAGCTTTCCGTTCATAAGCTCCATAAGGCTTTTAGCAATAGATAACCCAAGTCCATTTCCTTCAGTGTTTCTGGAGCTATCCCCTCGGACGAATCGCTCCATCAATTCTTCACTTGTAATATTAAGTGAATACTTAGACATATTCTTGAAGGTTAACATCGTCTTATCTGGTGTTTGTTCCAGATTGATATATACCCTTGAGTCAGGCTGTGCATATTTGCAGATATTGTTCATTAAGTTATCCACAACACGCCATAAATGTCTTCCATCTGCCTGAACTGGAATTTCCTCCTCCGGCTTGTTAATAATCAGTTCCAGCCCGGCGTTTGCTATCTTTTCCTCAAATTCTCCCAGAATCTGTGTCACAAAGACATTTGCTTCCAATTCCTCCATATTAACAGAGAGATTCCCTGTAGATGCCTTGGATGCCTCGATCAAATCCTCAATCAGTTTCTTAAGTCTTGCAGACTGACGTTCCAGAACCTCTAAATATTCCTTAGCAGTTTCATCCTGAATATCGGTCTTTTCAAGCAAATCTACATAGTTAATAATGGATGTTAACGGTGTCTTAATATCATGAGAAACATTCGTAATCAGCTCTGTCTTAAGACGTTCACTCTTCATGCGTTCATCCACGGCATGTGACATTCCATCGCTAATACTGTTTAGATTATCTGCATGCTTCTTGAATTCCCAAAACATCTTTGATGTATCGATTTTATGCTGCAAATCGCCTTCTGCAATCCTCCTGCTACCTTCTTGAAGCTTCTGGAATTGCAACGCCATGATAAAGAAAATCATACATAGCAGCATGTTGGAAAAGACAGCAACTAAAACCACCCCTGCTTCAGTGCCAACTGCACAGAACCCGAAAAAGATTTCTATGATGCCTAAAAAAGTCGGTATTATAATTGCTTTCCAAAGAACTCCAATATTTCTCCAGGCATCCGCAAACAAGCCTCTCACTATTGCAAAAATCCAATAGGTAATGGAATTTCTCCACCATTTTCCCATCTTCACTCTTACTGCAAAGCTTAGAATCGTCATCACTAAGAGAATAGCCAGCACAATTCCAACATCAATACTTAACTGAATCAGCAGTGATGTTGAATATTCCATATTTATCAAAATACCTATAGCAAAGAATTCAATGAAGAATACTACAACACCTAGAACATCCACAGGTATCTTATCCATAAAAGTCGGTACAATTCCCTCTGTTTTTCTTCTATGTCCTGCCGCACACAATAAGAACATAAAGCTTACAACCGCAAGCAGAAACATTCCAAACATAAAAGGAATGATATCATCCTTCATCATATACAAGGTATCTACAAATACCTCCGTCAATACATACAAATCGGTATTCTTTGCACTAAGAACCAATTCCAGCCTGCCATCCCAGCCATCTTCTTCATGCTCTCTCAAAAATTCATTCCGAACTCTTTCCAATACACTTTCATCAATATAAGAAACTACCAAATAGTCCTTTGCATCTCCTTTTGGTACTGCATGTAAGGTATAATATTCATCCAGGTAAGCCACTTCTACTTCTACAAAACTACTTTTTGGAAGCATACTTGAATCAATCAAAGTCAATTCTGACGCATCCAATTCTCTAATACCATCAAATAGCAAAAGTCCCCATTTCGTATAATCTAATTCTGTTCCATCGAATATGTTAAAAGTAATTTCTTCTTTTCCTTGCAGCAATGCTATTTCTTTGCTTCCCTTGCTGACCTGAGGCTGCTCAAAGGTTCTGTTCCATTTCTCCTCTACTTCTTCATCCACTTCTCCTGCCTGCTGTTTTACTACTGTTGTGGTTGTTCCGTATTCTTCAATCGTTGCCCACTCCTCCAACTCATCCTCAGATAAACAAGCAGATTCTTCTATTACTTCCGTTTCAAGCATATCATCCAACGTTGTCGAAAGATTAGCAGCATACATATTAACATATACATTTCTATCATTATCATATTGAAAAGTATAATACTCTGTTTTAAAACGGGTTTCATCCACTTGTATTCTCATACTAATACCCACATCCTGAACAGGATAATACTTATCATCGGCACGATAATAAAAGATTCCTCCAACTGTATCATAACAGATTCTATCCGCATACAATGTCTGATAATCTGTATGATCTGTCCACCATCCCCATCCCCCGAGTAATTCCTCCGAATACCAAATATCTGTTTCGCTATTTACTCGAAGTGAAAACGAATGCAATTCTTCCTTTTTTATTGTTCTTGCTATAAAATTGCTGTCAATATAAATATCATCACTGTTTAAGTTCACCCCTTCCAAACTTTCGGCTTCCAGAATTCCATATCGGAATGCTTTATCCTCAAAATATTGCTTGTTTTCTTCCATATCGCCATCTTTCAAATTTGCTAATGCCATTATAGAATAGCGATCACTGATTTCTGCAAACTTTCTCTCCAGAACATCTTCTTGTGGACTCTCAAAAATCTCATAATCTTCCATGACTGCAACCATGATGCAGCTTCCTATGAAAAGCCCTCCACTTGTAATCAACAATACCCATGCAATAATCTTTGCCATTACAGAACCCTTGATTCTGTTCATCATCTCCACCTCATTTTCTTCTTATCATGCCTTTACACATTAGCCTCAATCTTATAGCCTCTTCCCCAGACGGCTTTTAGATATCTTGGCTCTGCCGGATTATACTCTATCTTTTCCCTTAAATGTCTGATATGTACCGCAACTGTATTCTCTGCACCATACGGATTATCCTTCCACACCTTTTCATAAATCTGATGTGGTGAGAATACCTTGCCCTGATTTTCCAGCAAAAGCTTTAAAATATCATATTCTGTGCGGGTAAGTGATACCTTTTCACCATCCAGCGCCACTTCCTTGGTTCTGTCATCCAACTCAATACCGCCAATGGCTAACACTTCTTTCTTCACACTTCCACCACCAAGCTGCATGTAACGGCGAAGCTGGGACTTTACTCTTGCCTGCAATTCAATTGGATTAAATGGCTTCGTAACATAATCATCTGCACCTATCGTTAATCCAAGCACCTTGTCTGTATCCTCACTCTTTGCAGTCAGTAAAATAACCGGTACATTACTGCTTTCACGCAGCCTTACCATAGCCTCGATACCATCCATGACAGGCATCATAATGTCCATTAAGACAAGATGAATGTCATTTTCTCCAATGATTTCTAATGCTTCCTTCCCGTTATATGCCTCAAATACCTGATAACCCTCTGCCATCAGATAGATTCTTAATGCTGAAACAATATCTTTTTCGTCGTCACATACCAGTATGTTGTACATCATTCTCTCCCCGTAAATGTTTTATTACTTGAAGCTTACGCTCCGATAAGTTATTTTGCGCGCTTTTTCTTATCTTGTCTATAGTGTACACGAATCTTTATGAAGTTCCAATGAGGGAAATCCTTAAGATTTGATGAAGATTTTTAAGAATTATATAGAAAAAGACAGCAAACCATTTTCGATTTACTGTCCTCTTGATATCTTATTCTACTTGCAATACACTTCAATTGCCTTGCAGGTAAATTCTGCGGTTCCCTTTCCACCTGCTTTGTCAATGTTTTCTGTCATGCTGCCACCACCGGCATACATCTTCCCTAGTCCGCTTAAGATAGCCGGTGTGCAGGTATAAAAATACTCTGTAATGTACTCTTGCAGCTTCTTAACTTGTGCCTGTACAACTTCATCTTCCGGCTCTCTGCTTTTGAGCTGTCCGAATTCCTCAAACAATTTCATAAGGTTTATGTTGATTTTCTCCATATCGCCCTTTTTCCACTGTTTTTGCTTCTGTTCATATTCCTGATATGCCTCAGTCTTTCCCCAGTTTTCCTTTGCCTGCTTTGCATATTCGTCCAATTTTGTTGTATCAAATACTGAAAAATCCAATGTCTTCACTCCTACTAATTGTATTTCACGGGCAAAATCAATCAGATTCTCAAGATGCTCTTTCTTTAACGTCAGCATTTCTATCTGTTGCTCTAGTGCCTTGTTCCTATTAAAGTTAGGACTATCCAGAATCTCCTTAATTTCTTTTAAAGGAAACTGTAATTCACGAAACAATAAAATATGCTGTAGCCTCTCCAATGCTGTATCGTCATACAACCTGTATCCGGAATCTGTTATCTGTGTCGGCTGCAAAAGTCCTATATTATCGTAATAATGTAATGTACGTATACTCACTCCCGACAATTTACTGACTTCATTTACTGTTCTCATGTGCGTTTCCTCCTCGTGTTAAGACTATCCTACACTATGACGTAACGTCAGAGTCAAGTATATTTTTCCCTATTTTTTACTTCTTACTTTTTCTTAATAAAATAATCATGATTGCCACAAGAATAACCCCTATTACAATCATTCCAATCGAAAAATCAGCCCCGAGATTTCCTGCCAGGAAAACAGACGTCGGTCCATCTGCTCCTCCAATAATGGAAAAAGCTACTGCTTTCTTCACCTTTGACACAATACCCTCAATCAAAAGAAATATCCCGATTATTCCTGTTAAAATAGCACCAAACTTCTTCATTTCTTAACTCTCCTCATACTACTAAAATCATTTTTATTCCTTTAATCCATCCTTACCGCTTTCATGGCAACCTTCTTCTCATACATAAGGGAATCCGCTTTTCGATATATCTTTCTGGAATCAAAATCCGGATACTGTTCATGACTGCAAAAACCATACGCAGTACTCAAATTAAGTTCTGGATTTTTCACATTCGTCTGCTCAATTTTACTTTCCAACTGTTGCGTCAATTCCAATATGTCAATATTTTTCATATCAGGAAGAAATACAACAAATTCATCACCACCAATACGGCCAACCACGCCAACTTTATCAAAAACCTCTGACAAGTTCCTTGCAAAAGTCTGAATCAATAAATCTCCCATTGCATGACCTTTGGTATCATTTGTCTTCTTTAAGAAATTAAGATCAAAGGCAAAGATTCCATAATTACTATTACCCTGATCAAGATTGTCCCAAAGCTCCTCACACTTTCTGCGATTTGCCACTCCTGTCATATCATCGATATAAGCCATTTGTTCCAGCACTTGAGCTTTTGCACCCTTTAAGAAAATATCTCCTATGTCCATCGCAAAATCAACTAACTGAGAAATGACAAACAACATAGCTCCTATACATGTAATACTACTATAATGAGCCTCACCGGAAGCAACAAAATATTTTACAATGGAAAAACGAATCATATCAAACAATCCTATAACCAGCATAACGGTCATACCCATAATCAATGCTTTGTTACGTAACTGCTTCTTAATAAAATCATATATTGTCATAGCAATAACACCTATGCACAGACAAATCAGAATTATATGCTGTATTTTTAAAACTGCCGGAAAATGAACAACATTCATAAAATGCAATGCATATGCCAGTAGATCAAATACAATCTGTGCAGCCAGCAACGCTTTGTAGCACACATATATATACTTATTTCGTGTAACAAGTTCGCTCTTCCAGAAATAGAGCAACACAAAAAGTGGTGACATATACAGTGTGGCAAACTCCAAGTATGCCTTCATTCGCAAATCATAAGTAAATAATATAATCAAATCATAACTGCATAATGACCAGCATCCAATTCCAAGAGAAAAACATCCCACACAAAAAAGATTGAAAAATTTTCTATTATAAATGCAGAAAATAATACTTACAAAAAGAAATAAAATACCAAATACAATAAGAAATAAATTGATAGCAAGTGGTACCCGATTGCTAATAATAAAATCCCGAAGCACCGTATCACTGTTACAAATCTCAGGAATTGTCAGATTGGTAAATGCATCATCCTCTGTTATATGCATAATCAGTTCCACATCTGCACCTGCATAATATGCTGGAATATGTACAAAATGATAGCCATATCCCAACATTTTATTTTCCTTACGCAACTCATTTCCATATTGATATATAATTCTGTTATTATATCTGACTTCAATATCCGAATGAATGGTATATATCCGAAGAATTGGATTGGAAATGATATCCTGCTTTGGCAGATTACAAGTCATTTTCAATACATCCCCTTTATTTAAAGCAGGGAATATAAATTCATCCAGTATAACATCCTCATATATCGTATCATTTATTTCAATATGCCAACCTTCATTGATTTTTGAGTAATTTGATTCATCAAGTTTTACCTTAGAAAGTATAATACTTATAGAAATAAAGAATATAATGAACATCCCAAGGAAAATATATATTACTCCTTTTTGTTTTCTTTTCACTTGCTCTCTCCTTCAAATCTTATTTTGTAAACGCTATGTTGTAATCATACCATACTTGTTATTTCTTTCCAATAAGTTTACCGCATAAGAGGCATCCTTTCGGATGCCTCTTACTATTCTCTCTCTCAATCTCTCATCAAAAAAAGCCGCCTTCAAAAATGAATTTGTACCTTTCCCGATTTACATAATTAATATATAATAGAATTACATTTATTTACATCATGTTTTAGGCGAAATAAGAATGGCTATTTTTGTAAAAAAAGCGAAATAGAATGGAGTACGTAAAATATGGGAAAAAAATCCACAAAAGAGAACAAGAATATTTATCAATTAAATCGTGAAAATCTTGAGCTTACCAGAGAAAAAGCCAGTGAACTTCTGGAATCCATTACTGCAGACAGAATTGAAAAGATTGAAAGCGGACGTTCCTTACCGCATCCTGATGAGATTCTGACTATGGCAGAGAAATATAAAAATCCAAACTTATGTAATCACTACTGCTCTCAGGAATGTCCTATTGGTATTCAGTATGTTCCAAAGGTTGAATCCAAGATTTTATCTCAGATTGTTCTGGAAATGCTGGCATCCTTAAATTCCATCGATAAGAAGAAAAACCGTCTCATTGAAATTACTGCCGATGGCGAAGTTTCTGATGATGAATTAAAAGATTTTGTCATGATACAGGAAGAATTGGAACAGATATCCATGACTGTAGAATCCCTTCAATTATGGGTTGAGAATATGATTGTCAACGATCATATCGACCGTGAAAAAATCGAAGCTATCAGAAAAGAGATGAACAGCAACTTCACACAATAAACACAATTGGAACAAATATCCAACACATTTTTCTCATATACTTTGTCTTAAATAAATCATTTTATTTATCCAGCTGCCATTGTATGCAGCTTATTTAAAGGAGACAAAGTTATGAAAAGAAAAAATCATTTTGTGTACGCATTACTAATCGGTTGTGTCTTACTCACTGGATGTGGAAGCACAAGCAATACCACTACATCCGGAGAAGATACTGTCATTTCTGATTCACTGGCATCTACATCGATAAACGAAGAAACCGTTACACAAAGTATAGAATCAACCGCAGAACAGCTTGCAAGTTCAACCATTACCGGAATCATTGACAGTGTGGATGAATCTTCCATCACTGTTATGACCATGAATAAACCTGATGGTAAAACTCCTAACGGCGAAAAACCTGATGGTGAGATGCCTGCTGGTGAAGTTCCTAGTGGTGAAAAACCTAATGGTGAGATGCCTGCTGGTGAAGCCCCTAATGGCGAAATGTCCAAGGAGAAACCATCCGGAATGCCATCCAATTCAGAAACTCTCACTGTTACCCTGACCGACTCTACTATCATCACTGATGAATCTAATAATGAAATCTCTCTTGACTCCCTCAGCACAGGCATAATGGTTACAATAGAAACCGACGAAGCTGGAAATGCCTTAACCATACATATTTCCAACGCTCCAGATGACAAATCTCACCTCTAAAGGTACCATTCAAGATGTAAACGGTAAGACCGTAACCATTCAGGATACAAATGGCAAAACCTTATTGGCAGGAGACAGCCCATATACCATTACGGTAAATTCTTATCAAAACTAATCTAACAAAGAAACCAAAAAAGAGCATGAGAAATATCCTATTTTTCATAGCTCTTTTTCTATACCTATATTTCAATATTCACAATTTATATCGTTTATGCACTCATTATTTTCTCAATCTTTTTCCTCGTACAAGCTATCAATCACATCGAAGTAATTCTCGAAAGTTTTACCACAGCATAAAGGATTCTTAATGACAATTCCCTCTGCCCTAAGTCCTGCCAAGGTAAATGACATTGCTACACGATGATCTTCGTAAGTTTCGATTTCAGCAGACTTGATTGGTGCTGGTATAATCTCTACACCATCTATCTGTTCCACTTCCTTACATCCAACGCCCATTCGATTCAATTCATTGATTATGGCATGGATTCTATCACATTCCTGCATACGAATATGTCCAATATGTTCAATTCTGGTCGGTGTATCTGCGAATGCAGCAACCACAGCCATCGTCAATGCCTGATCTGAGAAATCCTTCATATTGACATTTATACCGGAATAATGCTCTACTCCTGTTACCGTCACACCCTCTGGCAAATCTTCCACCTGACAGCCTAACTCTCGTAAAACGCCTAAGAATTTCTTATCTCCCTGCAAAGAAACCGCTTCATGTGTTCCAAGAACGGTCACTTTACGATTTAAAATGGCTGCCATTGCATAGAAATAGCAGGCTGCTGACATATCCGGTTCAATATCATATTCCTTAAGACCATATGATTGGCCTGCCCCTATTTCACAATCTGCTCCATTTTTCTCTACCTGAATGCCAAACTGCTCCAGCATGGATAACGTCATCAATACATAAGCACCGCTGCTACGTTCTCCCGACATATGTAAGGTAAGTCCGTTTGGCAATAAAGTCGCAGACATAAGAAGGGCACTTGCAAACTGACTGCTAATATTTGTATCAATCGTAATTTCTCTAATCTTTACATCTTCTGATTCAATGACAAATGGAAAATGTCCTTCCTTTTCCAAACAGGTAATCTTTACACCTGCCTTACGAAGTTCTGTTAATAACGGCTCCATTGGTCGCTTCTTCATCTGCTCTGAGGAATTCAACGTATAATGTCCTCCCGCAAAGGCAAGCATAACCGTAAGAAAACGAGCCGCAGTTCCTGCACTACGCACATTAATCGTTGCATTTCTATTCGGAATGTTTCCTCCCAAACCGGCTATCGTCACTATTCTCTTGTCTTCCTGTATCTTTACATCAAATCCAAGTTCCTGTAAACAACTTAAAAATGCTCTGGAATCGTCACTAAACAATACTCCTTTTAAGACGCATGTTTCATTGCCAAGTGCTGCAAGCATTAATGCTCTGTTCGTAATGCTTTTTGACCCTGGCACTTCTACTTTGATATGTTCTGACCCTTTCAAAGGTCTTACTCTATATTGATCCATATATTTTTCTCCATCGTTTTCTTATGTAATCTATCCCTTATTATTTTCTTCATATTCCATGCTTTCGTCAAGTAGTATCTGCAAAATATAGCTAAATTCAGGTTTAAGGGAGTATCGGGGCTGGCAGATGGTTTCCCACGATTCCGGGCCACAAAGCCTAAGAGTTACTAAATGTCCTCTTCTGACGGCTTTGATTTGCACCCA
>CAYUKO010000037.1:0-27410 GCA_964445375.1 uncultured Roseburia sp. | reverse complement strand
CTATTTAAATTGTATAAAATACTATTAAAAGATTATTTAGGGAGGCTCCTATGAGTGATATTCTTGTAAAAAATTTTTATAAACAACGAGAGGATTTTAATCAGACCTCACGTATCCGTAATAAAGAGCTACCTTTTCCAGAAGGCGTAGATGAATGGCAGGATATTATTTATTCAGCGGACTATCCTGAAACTCGGCGATTAGATATTTACCGTCCTAAAGATAAGATGAATCATATCTTGCCTGTTATTATCAATGTACATGGCGGTGGAATGATTCTTGGCAGCAAGGAATTTAATCGCTTTTTTTGTGCACAGATAAGCGCTATGGGATTTTTGGTATTTAATGTTGAATACCGCCTGGTTCCAGAGGTTCAGGTATATGACCAATTTACGGATATTTCTATCGCAATGGACTTTGTTCAGAATGCAATGACGGAATATCATGGTGATGCGAATCATGTATATATGGTGGCTGATAGCGGTGGAGCTTATTTAGCTACTTATACGGTTGCTCTCCAACAATGTAAAGGGCTGGCATCTGCTGCCCATGTAACACCATCTTCTTTAAAAGTCCACGCATTAGGTTTGATTAGCGGTATGTTTTATACCACGAAATTAGACAAAATCGGACTCTTTATGCCCAAATATCTTTATGGAAAGAATTATAAGAAAAGTGCTTTTGCACCCTACATAAACCCAGAACATCCCGATATGATAACTGCGCTTCCACCCTGCTGCCTCATAACAAGCCACAATGATATGTTGCAGCATTATACCTTACAATTTGAGAAAGCACTAACAAGGCATCATATACCGCATGAGCTGATTAATTATCCCAAAAACAAAAAGCTGACGCATGCATTCAGTGTATTTGAACCATATTTAGAAGAAAGTATAGAAGCTGTAAAATCCATGATTTCTTTTCTTTCTCAATATTAGTGCTTCATGGCTGAGAAGGGTTCAAAAAAAGGTAATCACACTTCATTTCAAACGTGTGATTACCTTTTTATTTAAATCCAAAACTTCTTATTCTGTCATTCCACCAAAGAAATTAACTCCTTTTTGTATTACAAATTCGGCGTTTTTCTCTCCGCTCATTTGAACATTTCCTTGTCCTTTTCCGCGTTCCGGCATTTCTCCTTCTGCCATTTGCGGCATCTCACCTTCCGGCTTTTCTGGTCTTTCTCCTTCTGCCATCGCTGGTACTTCGCCTTCTGCCATTTCTGGTCTCTCACCTTCCGGCATCTGTGGCATTTCTCCTTTGCCCATTTCCGGTCTGCCACCCATTCCCATCATGGCTCCTGTATAGGACAGCTGCGTTTCGTCTTGATATACATAATAAGTACCTTCCATGAGTGCTTCCGAAGAAATCACAACATTCGTATAATCTGCTATACAGGTAAAGGAAAGAACCTCTTCGTCATTTTCATTCTTAATAACCAGGTTCCCTTTTGAGCCATTCGCAAACTGCATTACCATAGTATTTGCCTGTGAATCTGCCTCTACATTGTCATACATATTACCACAGGCAATGACGGTTCCACCATTGATATAGATTCCCATATCAGAATCAATACCTGCATCCTGACTTGTTGGGTTGGAAGAAGCCATAACCGTTCCACCATTGATTACTAACCATCCATTTGAGTCGATTCCGTCGCCTTCTTCACCATCCATGGACTGAATGTTCAGATTACCACCATGAATCGTACATACACTGATACCATCTTCATTAACATTAATGCCATCATTCAAGGATGTGATATTAATATTACCTCCATAAATCGTAAGATGCATTTCGGTATCCAGACCTTCATTCTGCGCTGTAATATTCAGGATACCATCACCAAGCTCTTCGCCTGTTATTTCCATACTCATCTTAGAATAAAAGGCTCCGTCATACTTATGAAGCTTTTTCTCTTCTTCCTGATCTTTATAAATACGCGCTACATAAGAACCAGATACATTGTTTACAGAACCATCTGCAATAACAACCTTAGCACCTGCATTTGTTGTATCCACCTCATAACCTGCTGTATCTTCTGATGCATCCTCGTCACACTCATAAACTTCATAGAACATTACCGCTGGTGCTACGGTGCAGGTAATATCAACACCATCTAAAATCAATGTAACCTTATCCGTGTCCTCTTCTCCAACATTTACGAATATCTGTCCGGCTGAAAGTGTTCCTGTCACATGATAGGTTCCCGGTTGCGTAATATTAACCACGGTATGCGCTGCTGCTTCCTCTGCGGAATGCTTGTCTGCATCCGTTCCTTCACCGTAAGGATTTCCACTTTCGTATTGGTCCTTATCTTCATAATAAATAATATCGTTACTTACATATACCGCAGTTTCATCGGAAGCTTCGGTTGCTGCCGCTTCCCCATTCACCAGAACTGCTTCATCGGACAGCATAATCTTTATCGCATCCTCATATTTGGACTCATCCTGTGCTACTTCCTCTACTGCACTTTCCGGCTGTGTCTGACTTACTACCTCATCCTGCACAGACACTTCTGCATTCGTGCTACCGCATGCCGTCATAGTAAGTGTTGCTGCCATGAATACTGTTGCTATTGATAAACATTTTCTTCTCATTGTTTCCTCCTCATTTCACAAACTATTTTTGACACACGTCTATCATATAATAAAAATGTGAAAAAAATCGTAACAAATGAAGGAAAATTTGTGTTAAAAAATTCCGGTACCATTTCGGACCGGAATTCTTTTATTTTCACTATTTTTAATACTTTATTCTACCTGTGGTAACTTCGCAAGTGCCTTTGCCAAATCTTCATCGGATGGCACAAAGTCTTCCATCTGACCATCGTTATATCTCTGGTAAGCAAACATATCGAAGTAACCAGTACCGGTAAGACCAAATACGATATTCTTCTCTTCTCCTGTTTCCTTACACTTCATAGCTTCGTCAATGGCAACCTTGATTGCATGGCTGCTTTCCGGAGCTGGAAGGATTCCTTCTACTCTTGCAAAGGTCTGAGCTGCTTCAAATACTTCTGTCTGCTTTACACTTCTTGCTGTCATAAGTCCCTGATCATATAACTCAGATACAACAGAACTCATACCATGGTAACGAAGTCCGCCTGCATGGCTTGCAGCTGGAATATAACCGCTTCCTAAGGTATACATCTTTGCTAAAGGACAAACCTTTCCGGTATCGCAGAAGTCGTATGCATACTTTCCTCTTGTCAAACTTGGACAGGATGAAGGCTCTACAGCGATTAATTCATAATCAGCCTCTCCTCTAAGCATTTCTCCTGCAAATGGGGAAATCAAACCACCAAGGTTAGAACCACCGCCTGCACAGCCGATAATCATATCTGCCTTTACACCATATTTATCAAGCGCAGTCTTTGTTTCCAGACCGATAATAGACTGATGTAACAATACCTGTGTCAATACAGAGCCTAATACGTAACGATAGCCTTCCTGCTGTCCTGCTGCCTCAACTGCCTCTGAAATCGCACAGCCAAGACTTCCTGTTGTGCCTGGGAATTCCTCGTTGATCTTACGTCCAACATTGGTATTCATAGATGGAGATGGTGTAACCTGTGCTCCATAAGTACGCATAACCTCACGTCTGAATGGCTTCTGTTCATAAGAACACTTAACCATATAAACCTGACAATCAAGGTCAAAGTAAGAACAAGCCATGGAAAGGGCTGTACCCCACTGTCCGGCTCCTGTCTCTGTTGTAACACCCTTTAAGCCCTGCTGCTTTGCATAATAAGCCTGTGCAATGGCAGAGTTGAGCTTATGGCTTCCGGATGTATTGTTTCCTTCGAACTTATAATAAATATGTGCAGGTGTTCCAAGCTTTTTCTCAAGACAATATGCACGAACCAATGGAGATGGTCTGTACATCTTATAGAAATTACGGATTTCCTCCGGAATATCAAAATAAGCAGTGGTATCGTCCAACTCCTGCTTTGCAAGCTCTGTACAGAAAATAGCTGACAGCTCCTCTACCGTAATCGGCTGTAACGTTGCCGGGTTTAAGATTGGAGCCGGCTTCTTTTTCATATCAGCGCGGACGTTATACCACTGCTTTGGCATTTCATGTTCTTCTAAGTAAATTTTATATGGAATTTCTCTCATTTTTATCCTCCGTTCCCAAATCATTTACTACCATTTTATGGGTTACGGTTTATGTAGTCAAGAAATTCTTTTATTTTGCTTATTTTCGAAGCGCAACTTCCTTCATCTGCTTAAACTTTCCAAGCAGTTCCTTGGATGTCTCTTCTGCCTCTTGATAATGCTTTTGTGCTGTTGCAAAATCCCCTCTTTCCACTGCATCCTTTACAAGCTTACCATACTCATGGAATTTCTTATGTTTGTCTGCAACAGTCACCCAGATTTCTCTGATTTCCGGTGTCTTTGGTGTCATAGAATAATAGAAATGACCAAATCCACACTTTGCAGAATCAAACTGCAATGGCACTGGATGCCCTTTATCAATCATGCTCTTGAGATTCTCAAGCCATGCCTGATGTGCACTGATTGCCTTATCCATATATTTTGCAAATTCTTCGTATTCCATACGGAAGAATGCATCATCTGTCATGTCACCAAGCTGTTTGCCTGCTTCATCCAGCAGTTTTTCAATTTCCGTAACAGGCTGTGTTGCATCCTTCATTCGCTTACTTACCTTACGTAAGTGCTTTGTACTATCATTTAAGTTCTTACACTGATCCTTGATGCTGACAGCCTGGCTCTCCATTTCTACCATGGAGCTGCTGATTTCTTCACTGACAGCGGCAAGTGAGCTGATGGAATCGTTTACTTTTGATACATGCTTCTGGTTCTCATCATTGATTACCCACACATTTCCAATCTTCTCTGTTACGGTTCCAAGAGCATCAATCGTAGTCGTTACACTCTTTGCACTCTTCTGGGAAGCGTCCTTAATCTTCTCTACAAACTGTCCCATATCAGCCGTAAGCTTTTGTGTTTCTTCTGCAAGCTGGCGAATCTCTTCTGCAACAACTGCGAATCCTCTTCCTGCTTCTCCTGCTCTTGCGGCTTCAATAGAGGCATTTAATGCTAACAGATTTGTCTGGGAAGAAATAGAATTAATGCCTGAGATTACTTCATTCATATGGTTGATGACATCCAATAAAGCATCCATATCCTTCTGCATTTCTTTCGAATCTTCGATTGTCGTGAGGGAAAGGTTCTTAATTAAGGATAATTCCTCCTGTCCTGCCTCTATCTTCTTATGAACCTCATTGGTATCCTCCGCTGCTTCAATAATGGTTCTGGTCAAATCTTCATGCTGCCCGTTTACCTGACCTGCCACTAAGGATGATTCCTCTGCTGCCTGATGAATAATTTCCGTTGCATCTGCTGCCTCTTCCGAAATTGCAATCAATTCATCGGTCTGTTGCTTTAATACTAAATCAAGAGAACTTATCTGCATCACAGCGGATATATCCTTATCCATAACAGCTTCAAACTGCTGTCTTCCTCTTAACAAACGCTTATAAATATCTCCTAACTTTGGACTTTTGGAATAATCCGCTTCTTTTAATTCTGCAACAGAATCAATCAAATCTGTTTTCTTTGTCATAAATGCCATCCCTTTTACCTCTCTTTCGTAATTTAACAATACTTTACTTATAATTTTCTTACTTTTTAGTGCTGTTTGTCAATAGAAACTGTGTTTTTTATTTATTTACCTGATTTTTCTCATGTTTCTTAGCCAATATACTTGCATTGCTATCAACCCGCACCTTATCAAGTGGATATAAAAAATATAACACAATAGCAAGTAATACAAATCCTATTGCCGGTACAAGGCAGGTCAGGTTGTAGATGCCATTAGTCACCTTTGGCTCAAATGCAGTCATCTGCGAATAACCTATCATGGAAAGCAAGGCACCGGTAACTCCAGAAGATGCTGCCTGCCCAAGCTTTCTTGAAAAAGAATATACGGCATATATGGTTCCGTCTGAACGCTCTCCTGTCTTTACTTCTGTATCATCAATGACATCGGTAATCATTGCCCAGCAAATCAGATTAAATATTGCAAGACCGATATTCGCAATTGCGTACATTCCTACAAAAACCCAGGCATTTGTCGTATGAACAAAGAAAGCCACAAAAAAGACAATTGCCCCAAAGAGTGATGCAAAAATAGCAAGCTCCTTTCGCCCTAGCTTCTGCGATAGCTTTACCGTAAAACCTGCACAACCAAGTGTCACAATCAGAGTGACAATACCGGTAAACGACTGTGCCTGCGTGTTCCTGAAATAATTAGGGAAAATATAAGTCGTCATAGTAGACAAGGTCAACTGTACCAAAAGCATACAAATTGACGCTACCACAATCCCAATCAATGCTTCATTATGAAACAATCCGGATAACAGCTTTCCAAGATTAAATTTCTCCGTTTTACGTTCTACCTTTACTCGCTCTGTTACCAGACTATAGCACAAAAGATAACAGATAAGCGCTCCTATGGAACACCAGAATGCAGTCAGCATCGTTCTTTCACCGGAAAGAATACTGTTGCCATTTTCGTCCGTATAGTAAACGACCAGCGGAAGTACTACACCAATCACGGTTCCTGCAAGCGCAGAGCCTATGGTTCTCCAATTGGATAACTGTGCCCTGTCCTTCTGATCTTCGGAAATGGCTGACACCATGGAACCATAGGGTATATTAATTCCTGTATAGCACACACTTCCCCAAAGCAGATACGTAAAAAACATCCAGAATATCTTAAATCCAAGTGACATATCCTGAAACCAGCTTGCATACATCAAAAAGGATGCTACGACAACCGGTCCGCACATCCTGCGAATCCATTCAATGAACTTTCCCTTTTTCCCCGGACGGCTTCGATCAACAATCTCTCCCATCGCCACATCTGTAAACGCATCCACAAAACGCGCTGCCATCATCATAAATCCAATCAGACCCACGGAAATCCCCATAACATCCGAATAAAACTTCATCAATATCATACTGGACAACGTAAAGGTAAAATCATTTCCAAAATTACCAAACATATATCCAAGCTTATCTCGCATACCAAATGGCTTTGTTATCTCTCCTGTTTTCATGTCTGCCTCCCAAAAAAATTGTCCTATTCGATAGTGTGCCTCGAATAGGACAATTTTATGAGAAGTTAACTTATATATTTCTTGAGCGTTTCTCGAACTGCTCCTGTACCAGCTATCATTTCTTCAAAATAATGACATACTTTTGGGGCAAGACCTGCTTCTACCAGATTCACGCCAAAGATTTTCTCGTTCTCAAGCAATGGCTTTAGCGCTTCTTCTGCTGAGTTCTTTATTCCCAACTTGAATCCTGCCACATAAGGACGTACGGTTTCCAATAATGGATCAGGGCTTAACGCAAAAGCAACTCCCCTGTCATCCACTGCCATGAGATAACGCATCCAGCCTGCAAGCACAAGCGGTATCATCTTTAAATCATTTACCGAAAGGCTCTTAGATACTAGATATGCTTTTATCGTCTCGCCAAAGCGAATGGCAAGCTTCTGAGAGGTATCTGTTGCAATACGCTGAGGTGTATCCGGCATAAAGGGATTGGGAATGCGCACCTGTAAAACGGTATCCAGAAATTCTTTTGGATTAAGAATTCCGGGATTTACCACCACCGGAAGTCCTTCTTCATATCCGATGATTTCTACAAGACGCTTCAATTCTCCATCCTTCATTTCATCGGAGATTTTCTCATAGCCAAGCAGACAGCCAAAGATTGCCAGCGTTGTATGAAGCGGATTTAAGCAGGTACATATCTTCATTTTCTCGACCTTATCTACCGTTTCCCGATTGGTAAACATCAATCCACCTTTTTCCAATGCCGGTCTGCCATTTGGAAATGCATCTTCTATGACAAGGTACTCACATTCTTCGGCATTCACAAAGGGAGCAACGTAGGTGTTCTTGGACGTAATAACAGGCTCTAACTCTTCCAGACCGTCCTTTTTCAGGATTTCTTCAACAGAAGCATCCGGACGCGGCGTAATCTTATCAATCATGGTCCATGGAAAAGTCACTTTATCCTTAGCATTCACATAGTCTACAAATTCTTTTTCTGCCAGTCCATTCTCATGCCATTTGGTTGCAAAAGCATTCACTGCCTCATAAAGCTTATCTCCATTATGAGAACAATTATCGGTACTGACCATTGCAATTGGCTTTCTTCCTGCCTGAAAACGGGTATACAGTAAAGAAACTACCTTTCCAAGATAACTCGTTGACTTATCCGGTCCTGCCTGAAAATCTGCGTCTAACGCTGGTGTGAGGCTATAACCTTTCTCCGTTATGGTGAAGGTTGCCATTTGCAGGGAATCCTTCTTAAAAATCTCTCGCAGTCTTCCAAATTCTACTTCATTCTGAGAATCCAGAATACAAGATTCCACAATGCTTCCTACCACCGTCTTTTCCACGTTTCCATCTGCTTTGAGCGTTACTAGCAGTGAATAATCATCATGAGGGCGATACATTTTCTCAATAATCTCATAATCAAAGCCTTCCACAACCACAAGTCCGCGGTCCAGTACTCCCCTGTTTAACAGATTCTGAACCACATTTGCCTGAAAAGCACGAAACAGATTACCGGCTCCAAAATGAATCCAGAAAGGATTTTCTTTTGTGTTTTGCATAACTTTATCACGGTCATATTGAGGAAGCTGATATCCTTTTTCTGCCCATTCCTTCGTATTTTCTAAATCTGCCTTACCTAATCTCACCCGTCTACCTCCTTGTGGCTGCCTTGCTGATGGCCTCCCACAAACCATTCAGGTAAGTTGCTCCCAATGCTCTGTCATACAAGCCATAGCCCGGCATAGCAACCTCATCCCAGATCATTCTTCCATGGTCGGGGCGAATCGGTCCATCAAAGCCGATTTCATATAAAGCCTTCATAATCTCATACATATCAAAATTGCCATCCGAAGACAAATGTGCCGCTTCTTCAAAATCAGTAGGAGTGTTGAACTTGAGATTGCGCACATGTGCAAAGTGAATTCTACCCTTAAGTGAGCGAATCATATCCAGTAAATCATTATCCAGATTGGTACCATACGAACCGGTACAGAAGGTCACACCATTATGCGGATTATCTACCATTTTCATCATACGAAGAATATTCTCTTTGTTCGTAATAATTCGTGGAAGTCCAAAAACACTCCATGCTGGATCATCCGGGTGAATTGCCATATTGATATTATACTGGTCACAAACAGGCATAATCTTCTCTAAGAAATATTTTAAGTTCTCAAATAATTTCTCATTATCTACATCCTTGTACATGGTAAACAATTCCTTGACACGGGCCATTCTCTCTGGTTCCCATCCCGGCATCACGGTTCCATTCATGTCACCTGCAATGGATTCAAACATCTTCTCCGGGTCAAGGGCATCCACGGCATCCTGCGTATAAGCCAGAACAGTAGAACCATCCGGTCTTACACGTGCAAGCTCTGTACGGGTCCAGTCAAAAACAGGCATGAAATTATAACATACCATGTGAATACCTTCTTCCCCGAGATTTTTCAGGGTTTCGATATAATTAGCAATATACGTTTCCCGTTCTTTTGCTCCTGTTTTGATGGCATCATGAATATTCACGCTTTCTATCCCCGCCACATGAAGTCCTGCATCCTCTACTTCCTGCTTCATGGCACGGATTCGCTCCCTGCTCCATACTTCTCCCGGTGCTGTATCGTATAGTGTTGTAATGACTCCTGTAACTCCCGGAATCTGACGAATCTGCTTTAGTGTAACGGTATCGAACTTAGATCCATACCATCTAAATGTCATTTCCATAGTCTGTACTCTCCTTCTGCCTTAGCTATTCGTTAGACTTTTTTTACCCCGTTCAGCTTTGCATTCATTTCAAGCATTTGCTCCTTTGTAGCTGTACCGCCGACAGAACCAATGGTATTTAAAAGCCTGATCAGGGTAAAGCTACCCATCATCTGCATCATGCCGCCTATATTCTCTTCAGAGAAAGAAAATGTACTTCCCCCTTCCTTTGATCCAATGCATTTCATAAAATCAAAGAACAATGCTTTTCCTTCCTCAGACTTCATAATATCGCTGATTTTGTCATTTAAGGAATAATAGCCTTCCTTTTGCGTAATATCAAACCAGTTAAGCACAGCTCCTTTTTCCTTTAATCGATAGGCTTCATTGAATGCATCCACTCTTCTGATATGACTTTCATCCTCACAGATTCCGGCTGCTGCCTTTAATATGCTTTCGCCTTTATTTGGTACCTGAAAATAGAAGAAATGAGTATCACTCTTCTGCTTGCCAAGGCTCTTGCCATTTACAAAAAGCTCCACTTCCGGCAGATTGGAATACACGGTAACCTTTGTCTCTTCCTCCACACGATCTACATAACGCTTTCCGCAAATGTGTACAAATGGCTCCTTTGACAGCCATGCCTTATACGCATAAAAGGCATCCTTTTTATACTTACGGTCAAAGGTCACAAGTCCCTTATGGTTCTGACCATTCTCACCGCCTTCATTTCTTCCATCTGCTCCAAAATCAAACATATTCCATACATGGGTTGCCCACAGATATGGCCTTGTAAAAAGCTGTTTGATTAGTTCCTCATGGTAATATGCCTGATATTCTTCGGTATAATCACCCTGCTGAGGATCGGACGTATGCCAGTTCAATGCTTCACAGCCATATTCACTGACGCCAATCGGAATCTTTGGAAATTCCTTATGAAAATGGTCAAACCATGGTCCATTCATGGAAGTATCACCGCCATACCAGCCAAAGTAATGATTATAAGAAACCACATCCGGTATCTGGATATAAGGATCATGAATATCACACATGGAAACTGCCGCAATGGTAGTAAGTCTTGTCTTGTCCAGTTCATGAACCAGATCATTTAATATTTTATGATTTTCAAGCAAATCATCCGATGCCTTACCGCCTGACATGGTAATCTCATTGGATAAGCCCCAGACTACGATACTTGGATGATTGTAATTCTGAATGACAAGCTCCTTCATCTGGGATATCGTATTCTCTCTGCCCTTTGACATATGGCTGGAAATATAGGGAATCTCAGCCCAGACTACCATACCTTTCTCATCGCATAAATCGTAAAAATACTGGTCATGCTGATAATGAGCAAGACGAATCGTTGTTGCTCCCATTTCACAGATTAGTTCCATATCCTCTGCATGATGTTCTGTAAGCAGTGCATTTCCAACTCCCCATCGATCCTGATGACGGGATACACCACGAAGTGGATAGCTTTCTCCATTTAACAAAAAGCCCTTTTCTGGATCAATCTCAAAGAAACGACAGCCAAACCGTGTACTAACCTTATCTTTCGTTTCTTCTCCATCCTTTAGAGAAACCTCTGCCATATACAGATAGGGATCCTTTGTTCCATGCCAAAGATGTACATTTTCTAATTGGAATGTAGCCTTTGTCTGTGTCGCACTTTGCTTGCCCTCTGAAATCGTCTGCCCATCCTTATCCTTTATTTTGAAACAAAGGGTTTGATTCTGTGTCGCATTGGTAAGGTATACTTCCACTTCCACACTTGCTGCTGTTCCTGTAACAACAGGTGTTACCTTGATTCCCGGTCCACCATAATAATCCAGTGCAAAATGAGATGTCGACACACCAATAATCCTTACACTTCGATACAGACCACCATAAAAGGTAAAATCTGCATTCTGCGGGTATACACTGTCATTTGCACTGTTATCCACCGCAATGACAAGCAGGTTCTGCTCTTCTAACGCTTCTGTGATATTCACACGCCAAATAGAATATCCTCCGTCATGATGGGCAAGCTTTTTCCCATTCAGATAAACATCTGCCGACGAATTGGCTCCATTGATTTCCAGATAATACACATCCTTTTTCGGTAGTTCATTCTTTTCAAATTCCTTTGCATAATAGCAGGTTCCACGGTAATAATCATTCCCACCATCCTGTCCATCAATCGCATTCCATGTATGTGGAAGGTTTACCCAATACCAGTTCTTTGGCATTTGTTTTGGAACTTTCTCTGCTTCTTTTGAAAAAGCCCATTTTGTATTCAAATCATATATGTCACGCATTTGCATATCATGACCTCCTTTTTTGAGTCTGTCCTAAATAGTTTGTTACATCCCGCGAATATAATACGCCATTTGATAAATAAGTCGCTCCTGTGTTGTCTCCAAATTACAGTTTAACAGCTTTTTGATATTGGAAATGCGGTAAATTATGGTATTCCTGTGCGTATACATAGCTTCCGATACAGCCTGTATACTTCCGTTGTACTTTAAATACCAATCCAGCGTTTCCACATAATTTGCATGATGCTTTTCATCATACTCAAGCAATGGCTGTAATGGTACCTCACTCATTTCTTTTAATAAGCTGGTATCTTTCACCGAATATAACAGCCGATACATGCCCATATCATCAAAAGAAAGAATTGGCAGCTTCTTTTTTCTTGCCATGGTAACGGCAGCCTTTGCCCTTTGATACACAATATGCAGATTCGAAATATCTTTCATACAGCTTCCTGTTCCTACAAAAATAGGAATATCCGGCATTCTGCGTTTCGTTCTTTGGACCACCCCATCAATGATTTCATCATACTTTTTCTTGGCAACATCATTCATAATTAATACAAAATTAGAATCGTAATAGAAAAAACTTCCATTATGTGTGATGTTTTCCAGATAAATCTGTAGTCGATAACTGAGTCTTCTTCGTTCCACCGTATCCATTTCATCCAGTCCTTCTGTGGTAAACAGAACAACACGAAACTCTCCATCCACATCAAAATAGGGTAATAGTGTCCTCCGATACAATTCCTGATTTTCCGGTGTTTCCATTGCACTAATGAGCGCTCTTGTAATTTCTTCATCTGTAGTACCCTGCAAAAAAATACGAATACTGAAATCCTTAATCATATCCACCAGCAGAACCTCCCAGGGAACCGTCATAAGTGGAAAATCATTTTCATCACAAAATTGCAAAATAGAATCCGGTATCTGCCTGATATATTCTCCCGTATTGATAATCAATCCCGATGCATGATGCTTAACAAGCATTTCTACCAGAACTTTCAGCTTATCCTCTGTCTGAAATCCAAGACCAGTTGTCACCGCAAGCTCTTTTCCTGCAAAATTCTGTATAATTGCCGTATCCTCCAGCATCAAAATCCAGCTAATGGAATTAGACCATCCTTTATTTCCTGCCACCATTTCCATCTGATACCTGTCCTTTGATAACAGATTCATATCTTCTATCGTAAATCCCAAGACAATTCCCTCCTTTTTGTCCGTGCAACACGGACATTTGTTTAACACATACCAATTTTAGTCTGATTACTTTTTTTCTATATATAAATAGTATCACTTTTCGTACTGTCAGTACATATTTTACTGTTTCTTTTTAGTATGATAATCCATTGGATTTCTATTCAGATTTGATATGATAAATATAAGAAAAGAGATACCTGACAAGATAAATAAAACAAAGGAGGCGTTTTTTATGACAACATTATTCTTAAACGGATATGATACTTATTCTACACAACAAACAACACCAAAATGGATGCGTGAAGAGCGCTACGGCTACTGTGAACCTTCCAGCAGACAGACACAGACCGTGAAATCCTTATGGAATAAGCTGGTGAAACATTTTAAATAGTAGTCACCTTCTCTAAGAATCACATAGAAAAACGGAATCCATTCACATCGATACGGATTCCGTTTTTTATATTCTTTTTAAATTTTAAATTGTTCAAGCATCTGCACCATAGTCGCTACCTGTGCGGTCTGCTCTTCACTGACAGCTGCAGTCTCCTGAGATGTTGCTGAGTTATTATCTACAATCTCTGCAACCTTGGAAACATGTTCATCAATAATGTACATATTGTTTGCTTCTTCATGAAGTTCTTCTGCCATTTGTGCCATTTTCTCTGTTGAGGTCTTTGCTCCAACCATAACCTCATCCATATTCTCCGCTGTTGCATCGGCAATTACGATTCCCTTTTCAACCGCTTCCACAGTCTTTTCAATCAGTTTCGTTGTCTCACCTGTTGCCTGTGCGGTTTCTTCTGCAAGCTTCTTAACCTGCTCTGCAACAACCGCAAAGCCCTTTCCTGCTTCACCGGCACGGGCAGCCTCTATGGAAGCATTTAACGATAACAGATTCGTCTGACTCGAAATATCTTCAATCGTTGCCACAATGGTTCTGATTTCTTCCGAACAGCTGCTTATCTCACTAATGGCTTCCTTTAATTCCTGCATCTTCGCATTACCTGCCATGAGCAATTCTCCGGCATTGGTGGAAATCTGTACGGTTTCCTGTGCTTCCTGTGCCTTATCTTTCATACTGACTGCCATACGATTTACCATTTCTGCAACTTCAGCAACCTTTGTTGCCTGCACGGTACTTCCATCTGCCAAGTCCATAGCAGCCTTTGCAAGCTGTTCCGAACCTCCATCAACCTCTGTTGCCGTATCCTTAATTGTATGAAGAACCTGCTTCATATCATCTATAATCTTTAGAAGTGATTCTTTGATTTGAATGAATTCTCCTACATATTCCTGTGTAACATCAACCTGATAATTTCCTTGTCCCATCTGCCCAAGCACATCTGAGATTTCATGAATCATATTGGAGAAATTCTTCTTCATAAAGGCAATCGCCTCAACCATTTTTCCTACTTCACTGTCATCTGCCTTCATATCCATATCTTCATCAAAACGTCCCATTGCTAATTCTGTCATCTGCTCTGACACGGTAACAATTGGCTGTAACAGTTCTCTCTTAGAGAAGTTAATTGCATCTGCAATCTTCTTCACAATCCAGATAAATGAAATCACAAACAAAATCTCACATAAATACATAGCAATATTTAACTTACTTTGTTTCTTGCTGATACGATTCTGAATAGACTCAATACAACTGTCTGTGCGTTCATTGATTTCCTGAATGGTAGTCTCATATTCTTCCCCAAATACCAGATTCATTGCCGTTTTCAGGCTTCCTGTCTGCACATATGCCATAGCATCTTCTTCCAGCGGAACAAGCGAATCTGATAAGTTGGCAATATACTCAAGCTGTGCCCACTCATCATCGGTAATATCGTTCTGTTTCAGACCTTCCCACGCAATATCACGATTCTTATCCTCATTCAGTTCCTTGAAATAAGCATCATAATGTGCCTCATCGCCTGTGACCGTATAAGATTGTACTGCCGATGTCAAAGTCTTAGATCCAAGTCGATACTGATTTAAGAGCATCGTACTTTCTAATTGGTCTGCATTTACCATTGAAAGCCATATATTCGCAATTGTAAAGATTCCAAGCAAAAGAATACCTACCCCTACTACACGATACGTATCTTTTACAATTTTAGTCAACTGTGCTGCCTGACCATTTTTATACGCAGATTCCTTATTTTCCTGTTGCTTCTTTTGCTTCACCATAACCACCCTCCTATTTGCTTTGAACACGAACCGCGAAATGCTCATCTGAATCACATTCAGATGAGCACTCGGTAATTAATGTTATGCAATTTATTCGTCTCATGTATAAATTATACACAATTATTCTCATTTGGTCAATATTAATAGTTTTTGGTCATTTGATAAGCAAATTCGTAACACAATAGCTGATTTATATCAATACTTTAAGCATTCCGGGAAGACATTCGAAGTGAACCTCTGTTACATCGCCGCAATACTCTCCATCGGTATGTAGAACCATCTGCTTATTCATGTGCATATCACAGCTCTTACAATCTTCAATCTTTACACCACGAAAATGTTCGTGCTTTGCTGCCACCAGAAACGGTAAGACTAGAAAGGTTGCAAGTTTTGGAATTCCATGAATGGTACAAAAAGACAACTTTCCATCCTGTGCATCAGCAGCAGGAGCCATAGGAACTCCCCCGCCCTCTACTCTGAAATTCATGGCTGCTGAAAAAATGTGCTTTTTATATAATGTTCTTCTATCATGGTCAATGGTTACCTTAGTATCCGCAGTTTCCATACTAATCAGTGACTGTATGGTAATCAATAGATATGTCAGTTTTCCAAGCCCTATCCTGTTTAGAATCTTCTTTACTTTTGAAGTCATGGATTTCTTACAAACAAGAGCATCCATACCAACGCCGGCGCTAATGATAAAGAGACGGGATTTATTGTCCTGATCCCAGCTTACTCTTCCCAAATCGATTGTTTTCGTTCCCTTTGATTCCAGAATACGAAGCAACAGCTCCTTGGGTGTTCCAGAAATTCCAAGACCTCTGGCACAGTCATTTCCAGATCCCGTTGGAATAACCCCAAAACGTACTTTTTCAAAGTCGGTAATGCCATTTACCACTTCGTTGATTGTTCCATCTCCACCAACGACAACAAGCTTAATCTCTTCTTCATCAAGACTACTGATTTCTTCTGCCAGCCTTGTTGCATGTCCGACATACTCGGTTCGCCAGATACGATATGGCTCTTCCTCTTTCTTTAACAGTTCCTCTACTTGCTTCCATACACCGCTCCCCCTGCCGCTTCTGGAATGTTCGTTTACTATAAAATGTATCATACTTTCTATCCTTTTCTCATGTTGTCCCTTTTGCATCTGTTATTCAGCTCATGTTTTATAAATGTAAAACATTAATAAGTAAAAGCCAGGCAAATCCATAGTAAGTTACAACCGCCACAAGGTCATTTACGGTTGTGATCAAAGGACCGGAAGCCACCGCCGGATCCACATGAATCTCATGGAAGAAAATCGGCACGATTGTTCCTACAAGACTTGATATTGTCATGGAAAGCACTAACGCAATTCCAACACAGGCTGATATCGCAAAGGCATACTCTGGTGTTTTTCCTTTAAATATCCATATATATGCACCAATAAAAGCGAGTGATAAAATTCCCAATATCAAACCATTACAAAAACCGACCCGCATTTCCTTAAACATCATACCAAGCTTCTGCTTCGATTCGAGATTCTCATCCATCAACACACGAATGGTAACAGCAAGTGACTGTGTTCCGACGTTACCAGACATACCAAGTATCAAAGACTGGAAGCTTACAATAATCGCAAGCTGTGAAATCACGCTCTCAAATAATCCGGTAATAGTCGATACACACATACTCAGTGCCAGCAAAACAACAAGCCAGGGAAGACGCTTTTTGATACTTTCAAAAACACTTTCCTCCAAATCTGCCTCTTCCGTCATACCGGCAAACATCGCATAGTCTTCACCCATTTCATCATCAACGACTTCTACGATATCCTGTGCTGTAATAACACCGATAATTTCATTGGCTTCATTTACAACAGGAATCGAATCTTCTGCGTAATCCTTTAATCGTTCAATACAATCCGTAATCTGCTCATGATCTCTTACAAACGGATAGGACTGACTAATCAAAGAATCCAATGCCACATAATTACGAGCTATAATTAAATCCTTCAAATTAATGGCTCCGTAAAAAGAATTATCATCATCTTTCACATAGATGGTAGTAATGTTGTCATTTTCCTCTGCCTGAGCAATCAGCTCACGCATTGCCTGCTTAATCGTAAGCTTTCTGCTGATCTCAATGTAATTGGTAGTCATGATACTACCAATCTCATCTTCATCATAAGAACGAATCAGATTGATATCCTCCTTGGATTCCTCATCCATCAATTCAATCAACTGATTTCTGGTTTCTTCATCCACTTCCTCCAAAACATCGACCGCATCATCCGCGTCCATGTTTTCCAGGATATCCGCAGCTTTCTCTAACTCTAATTCATCCAGATACTTTCCAACATCATCCAGATAAGCAAAGATTTCAGATACTCTTTCCACTCCAAGTATCTGATAAAGTCTCCTTCTTTCGTAACCGTTTAATTCATCTAATGCAGATGCAATATCATTATCATGATAATTATCAATCTGCTCTGCAATATCCTTCTCTGATTCATCACTTCGAATCAGTTCCACCAGCTCCTGAACATAATCAGGTGCCATGATTTCCTCGTTCTCCATCTTCTCCACCTCAAAAAATACGATATCTACATACGCGCACTGTTTTGGGCAATAAAAAACCACCGTTTTATGTACCCTAAAACAGAATGAACAGGTTTCATGAAACGATGGACAAATCTATCTTATATCAAGTGTTCGTATACGAACTTTTGTCCATCCTTACAAGGTCGACCACAACTATCACAACTGTCCATATACGACACTTCCTTTCCATTTTATTTATGTTATCCACATACTTTTATTCTATGCTTCTGACAAGAAATTGTCAATAATAGTGCATACCTCTGGTAGCGAATTTACACTTCCAAATAATAGCTTTTTGAGTTCTTCATCAGGTTTGGTTAAATCAGGTACCATAATCGGCTTTAACCCGGCTCTGTATGCAGACATAATACCATTTGGCGAATCCTCAACCGCAATGCAGTTACATGGTTCTTCTTCTATCTGCTTACAGGCATAGAGATACACATCCGGTGCAGGTTTCCCATTTTCTACCTCTTTTGCACTTACAATACTGTCAAAAAGCTCCACCAAACCAAGCTTCGTCAAATGCTCCTTCGTCAGCTCCAAAGGCGTTGCTGTTGCAACGGCTGTCTTAATTCCCTTTTTCCTCAAAGCCAAAAGCGTTTCCTCAACCCCCGGCTTCTTCTCTAAGCCATACTGCTTAAGTCTCTCCTTCACAAGCTGTCTTCTTCTCTCGCGTATTGCATAATAATCGAATTTTTCACCAAAGATTTCCTTCATCATCTTGTCTGCAACCTTTGCATCACAGCTTCGAAGCATAAGTGCCTGTTCCTCGGAAAAAGGAAATCCTGCTTCCTTAGATGCCTGTAACCAGCTTGCAAAATAATGTTTTTCGGTATCAATCAACACGCCATCCATATCAAATATGACTGCTTTTATTGTATTCATCTTTTCATCTTACCCTTCTTTTTCTTTTTTATCAGATTCCTTTTATAATATTTCCATTAAGCGTCTGTTTTCTTTTAGCCAGTTCTCATGCTCTTGATAGCAAACATCCACCCTGCCTACACTTTCCCAAAAGCTTTTGCTATGATTCTTATGTAAAATATGGCACAATTCATGCACCACCACATAATCTACTACCTCTGGTGGGCACATAATCAAACGCCAGCTGAAATTCAAATGATTCGTACCACTGCAGGAACCCCATCTGGTCTTTGCAGAGGTCACTTTTACCCCTGCCGGAGATACCTGCATACTCTTTGCTATGGTTGCTACCCTTTCCTGTAAAATGACAGCCGCACGCTTCTTATACCATTGTATCAGTTTCTTATCTACATCCTGTGATTGTGGTAACAGAAACGCCTTTCCATCAAAGCAGATTTTCCTGGTCATTCCTCGAAAAATCATACATTCGCGTCCAAGGTAAGGAATCGTTTCTCCCTCCTGCAAGGCAAGCTTTGGCCGTTCTTCCTTTTTTTGCTTCATTTCCTGTGTTTTTCTAACAATCCAGTCCTGCTTTGCTTCCACAAAGCGCATGATGTCACTTGTTGACGCATAAAAAGGCGCCCTGACAATCAGTTCTGCGTCACTGTCTATGACTAAAGCGATTGTCTTGCGCCTTGATTTTACGATTCTTTTTGGCTCTATCATACGCATAACCTCCTGTACTATGTGACTCAAGGATATGTTACTTGATTTTGTGCCAAAAATCTACCTCTTATAAATAGAATATAATAGAATTTCTGCTTATGATGTTGCAGATATAATCTCCTCTTTTGGTTTATTATAGTACTGCTGTGCCAGATTAAGCAGGGTAATATAGTTACGTATCATATCTCTTGCTGTAATATCCTCTGCTTTCTGTTTCTTGGCATATTGTGTCTTTAAGAAATAAATATAATCATCATGATCCAACCTTGCCTGATAATCATAAACAATTTCATGTATCTGCGTCAGTTTCTCAATCAGAACATACATCTCACCGGGATTCAAAGGAGAAAGCCTGATAACAGGAGCCGCCATATCTCTTAACATGACAATTCCTTTTTGTTCCTCTCTATCGTCCTTTAATCTTGATTTTAATGGACCAAAGCTATAGATTCCTTTTGTTTGATCTTCCAGAGCCTCCTTCGTAATGCTCATGATGATTCCCATATTTTTAGCCTTTCCCTGAAGCATATCATTGTATATGGAAAGTATTTTATTATAATTGAAATCTCTTCCCACCTTGCTTGGAATCTCATAAATGGATGCCATTTCGTCAATACAGATATAAAGTCCCGCATAACCTGCTTTTACCACAAAATCAGCAAAAAGCTTCATGAAATCATACCAGTTCTCATCCGTTGCAATCAGACTAACACCTAAATCATTCTTCGCTTCTGTCTTTGTCCTGTACTCACCGCATAACCATCGTAATGCATTCTTCTGTAACTGATTATCTCCGGTTCTATGTCCTTTATAGTATGCTGCAATGACCTTGCCAAAATCAAAGCCATTGATTCTTTCTTCCATGGAACTTGTTATTTCGTAGATTTTTTTACTTACTGTCAGGTCAAAGATTTCCTGTCCGGGTGTAATTCCCTCTTGTTGCACTACCTGATTCTCAATATTCCCTATCCATCTATCAAGGATCAGGGAAAGGGCTCCATTGTCCGGCCTTGCACTGACTGCCATATTACGGATCAGCTCTCTATACGTAGCCAGTCCTTGTCCTCTGTTTCCTACAAAGCGTCTGTCTACTGATAGTTCCACGTCCGTAACAACAAAATTCTTCTCCATCACGTGATTTCGTAAGGCGTGCAACAGAAATGTCTTTCCACTTCCATATTGTCCTTCAATAAAACGAATTGCCGCTCCACCATTCTCAATGATTGATACATCCTGCAGCAAAGCCTGTATCTCGGTTCTTCTTCCGACTGTAATATATTCCAGTCCAACGCGAGGTACCACTCCCCCTTTTAGTGAATTCAACACTGCTGCCGCAGCTGCCTTAGAAATTCCGTTTTCCATACTCCATCCCCTTTACATAACATACCCTCATATCTTACTCTATCAGTACCGTGTCGCTCTCCCCAAAGCAACCGGATACTTACGCTTCCACGTGAAGTCGTGACTCACAATATTCTGCATCCTCGCGAATCCTTGCCAGATTCTCCATGCTGAATTCATATGCCAAATCCACTCTTGGCATCTTTTCACGCTTCATATTCTGAAATGCCTTCTCTATCATAATCACTTTCTTCTGCTGGCGAAGCGTCATATAAATTCTCTTGTGAATCTGCTCTGCATTCTTGTCGCCATCCTGTTCAAAATCCAGAATCTCAATCATTCGTGAAGAATCATATGGGAAAAAGTCTGTCGAAACCGTTCTTCCGCAATTACCCTTTGGACTTGGAAGGTAAGTTCCCATTGCCAATTCTTCTCCACACAGGTATACGAAAACCATGGGTTTTTGAATCAATCCTGCTAAGATTTCCGTTAAAAGCTCTGTTGATATCTTATGTTTTACAACTACCTCAAATACCGATATTCCTTTTTGTCTGATTAACGCATTGCTGTCTGTGATTCCTTCTTCATCTGTAATCTGATACAGCCACTCCATACTTTCTATTTCCGTCAAAAAAATTTCTCGACATTTTGCATTGTCTATCCTCTGAAAAAGAATATCCAGAGGCATTCCTTTTTCTACCTTATACTGTTTTGGAACATTATATCTGCCTTCACTCATATGACTCCCCTCTTCTTCCTTTTCACTATTCTGTCAAATTATTATGTAAATTCGTTTTTCGAGACCATTATAATATATTTTTCAAAATATTTCCACACTTTTTAGAATTTTCTTGCAATTCGCTTCAAATTTTATGAATATTATAAGAAAAAAGGAATTTAAAAACAGTCAAACTGCCTAAATTCCTTTTCTTCCTGCACGATTCCTTACTCTTTTTATGTTACTTTCCGCACACTACTTCATCTAATTCTTTCTGAAGTCTTTCCAAATCCTCACGAATAGATATCTTCTGTGGGCAAACCTTTTCACATTTTCCACATTTGATACAATTCTTTGGCTTTGCTTCTTCCGGTATTTCCTTCGTCCAGCTATACGCTGTATCCTTAAGATTGCCATATACATGATATTCATTCCAAACACCAAAGCTGCCCGGAATGTTCACGCCTGCCGGACAAGGCATACAATATTTGCAGGCAGTACAGCCATTCTGCACGCGACTGTGCAATGTCTCTGCTACGTTTTCTACTATCTGCTGTTCCTGATTACTTAATGGCTCAAAATTCACAAAGGTCTTAAGATTGTCCTCTACCTGACTCATATCCGACATCCCACTTAAGATAACCTTTACATTCGAAAAGCTTCCCACATACCGAAGTGCCCAGGAAGCAATACTGTCCTCTGGTCTGACTTCCTGAAACATCCTATTGATATCATCTGGCAGGTTGGCAAGAGAACCACCCTTTACCGGTTCCATAATCACCATAGGGATTCCCAGACTTTCGGCAAGTTCCACTCCTTTTGTTGTAGCCTGCGTATCTTTATCCATATAGTTTAACTGAATCTGGCAAAAATCCCATGGATACGAAGTAACGATTTCCTCAAACACTTCATAGTCATCATGAAAGGAGAATCCTAAATAACGAATCTTCCCCTCCTTGCGAAGCTCCTCACAATAATCCAAAATTCCAAGCTTCTTTATCGTCTCCCAGCGCTCTTTGTTCAGTGCATGCATCAGATAAAAATCAACATACTCCATATGCAAACGTTCTAGCTGCTTTGTAAAAATTGTTTTCACATCATCAATGGTCTTAACCTCCCAAATAGGAAGTTTGGTTGCAAGATAAAAGGATTCTCTTGGATATCTGGCTAATGCCCTTCCAACCACAGGTTCACTTGCACCACCATGATAAGGATATGCCGTATCAAAGTAATTCACACCTGTCTGATACGCCTTATCAAGCATGGCAAAGGTTTCCTCTTCATCAATACTGCCATCCTGATTCAAAGGAAAACGCATACAGCCAAATCCAAGAAGAGAGGTTTTGGCATTGATATTTTGCATCATTCTGTACTCCATAATCTTTCCTCCTATGCTTCATAAAGTATCTTCATGTCATCCAAAAGCCGTTGTGTATGCTCTATCATCAAATCTGCTTCTTTTTCCACTAATCCATATTTCTTATATTTTAAAACAAAGGTTGGTGTTCCTTTCGCAGAAAACTGCAATACTCCCTGATATTTCTCCAAAATCAAAGGTAGTCTCTCCACATGTACCGGTGCGTATGGCTCCATATAAAAGGTAATATTTCCAACCTTTCCCTTAATCTCTGTCACATAACGCTCATGCGCCTGAACACGAATCAGGGAAATGCGGATCAGATTATCTACCGACTTTGGTACGTTTCCAAAACGGTCTAAAAGCTCTGCCTTCATATCCTCACATTCCGAGTCATTTTCAAGGCTGGCAATTCGCTTGTAAATATCAAGCTTCTGCACTTCATTCACAATATAAGACGCAGGAATAAAAGCATCGATATCCATATCGACATAGGTATTGAAATCCTCTTCCAGACGCTTGGTTCCCTTCAATGTCTTTACCGCTTCATTTAACATCTTGCAATACAGATCATAACCAACCGCTTCCATGTGACCATGCTGTCTTTCTCCCAGAAGATTTCCGGCTCCCCTGATTTCGAGATCTCGCATAGCTATTTTAAAGCCGCTTCCTAAGTCTGTGAATTCCTTAATCGCCTGCAATCTCTTCTCTGCCACCTCTTTTAACATCTTATCCTTCTTATACATCAGGAATGCATACGAGGTTCTGTTAGAACGACCAACACGTCCACGAAGCTGATAAAGCTGCGATAATCCCATGTTGTCAGAATCATGAATAATCATTGTATTGACATTGGAAATATCAAGACCGGTTTCAATAATCGTTGTGGAGACTAAAACATCAATTTCACCATTGATGAACTCAAACATAATCTTTTCCAGCTCATGCTCCTTCATCTGTCCATGCGCATAAGCTACATTTGCCTCTGGTACAAGAGCCTGAATCCTGTCTGCAATATCCGAAATATTATTGACCCGGTTATAGACATAATAAACCTGTCCTTGTCTGGAAAGTTCCCTGACAATAGCTTCTCGCACCATTTCCTCATTGTACTCCATAACATAGGTCTGAATCGGCTGTCTTTCATTTGGTGCTTCCTCCAATACGCTCATATCACGAATTCCAACAAGACTCATATGCAGCGTTCTTGGAATCGGCGTTGCGGTAAGTGTCAATACGTCAACATCTTCCTTAACCTGCTTAATCTTCTCCTTATGACGTACTCCAAAACGCTGTTCTTCATCGATAATCAGCAAACCTAAATCCTTATACTGCACATCATTGGATAAAAGTCTGTGTGTACCAACAACAATATCCACCATTCCTTTTCGCAGGTCCTCAATCGTCTTCTTCTGCTCTCCTGCTGTTCGGAAACGTGACATCATCTCCACACGAACCGGGAAATCCTTCATTCGCTGCACAAAGGTATTGTAGTGCTGCTGGGCAAGAATGGTCGTTGGAACCAGATATGCCACCTGCTTTCCATCCTGTACTGCCTTGAAAGCCGCACGAATGGCAATTTCAGTCTTTCCATACCCTACGTCTCCACAAATCAAACGATCCATAATGCGAGAGCTTTGCATATCTGCCTTGGTTGCTTCAATAGCAAGAAGCTGATCCTGAGTTTCCTCAAATGGAAACATTTCTTCAAACTCCTGCTGCCATACCGTATCCTGACTGAATACATACCCCTGCTTCTCCTGACGTACCGCATATAGCTCAACCAAATCCTTTGCCACTTCATTGACCGCAGTCTTTACTCTGGACTTTGTCTTCGTCCATTCCTGTGTTCCAAGCTTATTGAGCTTAGGTTTCTTTGCTGCATCTGCCGAAGCATATTTCTGAATGACATCTAATCCGGTTGCAAGAATATAAAGATTGCCACCGTCCCGATACTCAATCTTCATATAATCCTTGATGACCTTATCCACTTCAACCTTTTCAATTCCGCGGTAAACTCCCAATCCATGATTCTCATGTACCACATAGTCACCAACCTTGAGGTCTGTAAAATCATGAATCTTCTGTCCCTCATATACTTTCTTTTTTCGCTTTTTACGATTTTGCTTTCCAAAAATATCGGTTTCCGAAATTACAACGAACTTAAGCATAGGATATTCAAAGCCCTTTAAGACATTGCCATAAAAGGTCATAATTTCACCTTTTTGCAATTCCCTGTCTGGATTATCCGAATAAAATGCAGTAAGCCCCTCATCCATCAAGTCAACCGCCAGACGCTTTGCTCTTGTTGCCGAAGCCGATACTAACAGTACACGATATCCGCTCTTCTTATAATTCTTTAAATCTTTAACAAGTTCCGGGAAACTGTTATTATAGGAAGCTACACTCCTTGCATTCACCGTGTAACGCTTTGGACATTTGATTGGAAAGCCTTTGTATTCCATCATGGATAAAGCTACCAGGCGTTCTTTCTCAAGCCTTGCAAAAATCTCATGCATTCCAAATAAGATATCCATCTGCCCCGGTAAAATATAGCCCTTTTCAGCTCGGGCCGTCATACTTTCCCGAAATTCCAGTTCTACTGCCGATGCATGCTCCTCGATTCTTGATGGCTCATCCAGATAGAAACAACTGTTTCTTCCTTGAAACAGGTCCAGAAAAGATTGTGTTTCGGGATAAAAATAACGAATATAGCTTTCCAGGTTTACATAAGATTGGAATTGTGTTACCTGTTCCTTTAGTTCTTCTACCATCTGCTCCAAGCGATGTGCTTCCTCAGGCTTGGTCTGCTTTCGAAAGACGGCAGCCCTTTGCTTGCATTCACTTTCCATATTACGGATACCATCTTCTAACGTATCTTTTGACAATATCATTTCTGTTGCCGGAAAGATAGAAACCTCTGAAAGCTGTTCGATGGAACGCTGGCTTAAAATATCAAAGGAACGAATCGAATCCACTTCGTCTCCCCATAATTCGATACGAACCGGATTCTCCTGTGTCAGATCAAAGATATCAATAATTCCGCCTCTGATAGAAAACTGTCCGGGTGCTTCCACCTGATAATTCTTCTCATATCCCATTTCTACCAGTTTTCTTGCAATGGCTGCTTCTTCTACTATGCTGTTTGCATCAATATGAATTACCTTTTCCTTCCATACCGACAAGGGAATCTGATGTGCCATGAAAGCAGAGAATGTGGTAACAATCGTAATCGGCTCTCCCTCTAAAATATGCCTGAGCACTTCTATTCTCTCTTTGGTAAGCTGATTGCTATGAATGTCTGCCTGGTAGAAAATCAAATCCTTTGCCGGGAAAAAATAGGACTCCTTGCAATATAATCTGCAATCATCCAACAATTCCCTTGCCTTCATATCACTATAAGTAACTATGACCTTAACATCAAACTCTTCGCCAAGACCATACACCATATGCAGCTTTTGCGAATCCACACAGCCCGAAATACTGACTCTTTGTTTTTGTCTTAAATCTTCTGTTATCTCATCATATCCGCCAAGCTCTCGAAGCGGCGCCAATAATGCGTTCACGTTTATCCTCCCCTTTGCCTGCAGTTTTACTACCTTTCGCAGACACAATACTTACCATATAAACTATATCCATGCCCCTAAACGCTTTCGTTTATGGCTCTTTATCTTGCAACCTTCGTATTATAGCGGTTCATCGCATCATCAATATTATCCTCTAAGATCAGATTAACCGCACCATCTACTCTCTCCATGCCTTCCTTTAAGACCGTAAAATCTTCCTTACTAAAATGTCCTAAAACATAATCTGCAAGGTCATACCCCTTTGGCTTTTCTCCTACACCAATCTTAATTCGCTTAAAGGTATCATGTCCAAGGTGTGCAATGATATTCTTGATCCCATTATGTCCTCCTGCACTGCCCTTCTTGCGGACTCTTAACTGCCCTACATCAAGACTGATATCATCGTAAATAACCAAAAGCTCTTCCTCTTCGTCTACCTTATAATAATCTATGACGGCACGAACTGCTTCACCACTTAGATTCATATAGGTCATTGGCTTTACCAGAATAACCTTATTTCCATTAATAACACCTTTCCCAAGAAGTGCCTTATGCTTTACTTCCGTCACATTGATACCATACTTGTCTGCAAGCATATCAATTGCTGCAAATCCAATATTATGTCTCGTATTATCATATTCCTTTGTTGGATTTCCTAAACCTACTATAATATACATATTCTTAATTCCTTTTTCTTTATTATCTTTACTAAATTCAAGTTTAGTGGAGTATCGGGGCTGGCAGATAGTTTCTCACGATTCCGG
>CAYUKO010000036.1:0-29017 GCA_964445375.1 uncultured Roseburia sp. | reverse complement strand
TAGGTATCCAATTGAAATTGTTGGCAGGACTTAGCGTATTATTCTTGACAATTGTAATGTTACCAAACATTTGTGATTTTATCTCAAAACAGATACAACAGATGTTGGTAGCGATTGTGGAGGGCATGATGTGATTTTAGAGTTAAATTTACAGTTCTTCGCGGCAGAAGGACCTGGCGGTGAGAAGACAGAAGAACCTACCGCCAAAAAGAAAGAGGACACCCGTAAAGATGGTAAAGTTGCAAAAAGTAAAGAGCTATCAAGTGGTGTTGAACTGATTGCATTATTTCTGATATTAAAGTTCTGGGTTGGAAATATGGGAACAAGTTTTATGAGCTTGTTTGATACAATCTATGAGAAGTTTCCAGAGTACACAACGTATTGGGGAGGAAATATTGCAAAAACGGATTATCATATATTAATCAAATCCGTGTACATTGAAATTCTTAAAATACTGTTACCATTTTTTGCAGTCGGCATTGCGATTGCCATTATTGTCAATATGGTACAGTTTAAGTTTCAGGTTTCAACCAAACCATTGGAGCCCAAATTCAGCAAACTGAATCCGGTATCCGGAATGAAACGTCTCTTTTCAGCAGATAAGCTGATGGAACTGTTCAAATCTATCTTAAAAGTTATATTGATATCGTATCTTGTTTACAGTACGGTTAAGGATGACTGGGTATATCTTTTTAAGATGTATGATATGCCATTGAATCAAGCGATTGAGCTGATTGGCAATATTGTAATAAATTTAGGATTGAAAATTTCTCTTTTCTTCATGATCATTGCGGTAGCTGATTTTGCTTATCAGAAGTATAAGTTTAATAAAGATATCAAGATGACAAAACAGGAAGTAAAGGATGAATATAAAAATGCAGAAGGAGATCCGCAGATCAAAGGTAAGATCAGGCAGAAGATGCGAGAAGTATCGCAGAGAAGAATGATGCAGGATTTGAAACAGGCGGATGTAGTTATTACAAACCCAACTCACTTTGCAGTAGCAATCAGATATGCACCGGAAGAACATGCCGCACCAATTGTTGTAGCAAAGGGTGCAGATTATCTGGCACAGAAGATTAAAGGTGTTGCCAGAGAAAATAATATCGAGATTGTAGAAAATAAGCCATTGGCAAGAATGTTATATGCAAATGTTGAGGTTGGTCAGGAAGTACCGCCGGAGCTGTATCAGGCGGTAGCGGAAGTATTAGCTTTCGTATATAAGATGCAGGGCAAGCTGTAAAACGGATTATGGGTTTTACAGAAGAAGGACACAAGGATGTGTTCTTTACAGGTTATAAAAGCTTCAAAGAAGGTTTAAAAAGGGGAGACAGCAAATGAAGAAGCAGGATTTAGGAGTAGCATTATACTTACTTGCAGCGATTGTAATGTTGATTGTACCAATCAGCAATACGCTGCTTGACGTATTACTTGCATTTAATATGGCTCTTGCATTCACAATTTTATTTGGTACGATGTTTGCCAAGGAAGTTCTGGATATGTCATATTATCCAACCATATTATTGTTCACTACCATATTTAGAATCGCATTGAACGTATCATCAACACGTTTAATTCTTTCAACCGGTGACCCGGGAAATGTCGTTGCAACTTTCGGTGAATTCGTTGGTGGCGGAGATCTCGTTATCGGTGTCGTTGTATTTATCATTTTGATTCTGGTACAGTTTATTGTTATCAATAAAGGTTCTGAACGAGTTGCAGAAGTAACCGCAAGATTTACCCTGGACGCTATGCCTGGTAAACAGATGGCGATTGATGCAGACCTTAACACAGGGGCCATTACCGATGCGCAGGCAAAGGAAAGACGTCAGAAGCTTCAGGATGAAGCAAGCTTCTTTGGTTCTATGGATGGTGCTGTTAAGTACGTAAAGGGAGATGCAACAGCAGGTCTTGTTATTACCGGTGTAAATATCGTTGGTGGTATTCTCATGGGCGTAATGAGACAGAACATGGACATTGGCGCTGCGGTAGATAAGTACCTTATCCTTACCATTGGTGATGGTCTTGTAAGCCAGATTCCTTCCCTTAGTATTTCGCTAGCAACAGGTATCCTGGTAACAAAAGGATCTAAGGAAGCAGATTTTGGTAGCGTGCTGGTAGGTCAGTTGTTTGGTATTCCGAAGGTACTTTATTTAGTAGGTGGCGTGTTAGCAGTACTTGGTATTATAACACCATTGAATCCATTGATCTTCGTTACTATGGGAGCTGTTTTCATTATCTGTGGCAGAATGATTGCCAATACCATTGAAACGGCTCAGATTGAGGCTCAGACGGATACGGAAGAGGAGTCGGCAGAAGAAATCAGAAGACCGGAAAATGTCAACTCACTTTTACAGGTCGATCCAATCGAATTGGAATTTGGTTATGGTATTATCCCATTGGCGGATGTCAATCAGGGTGGTGACTTACTTGACCGAGTTGTAATGATTCGAAGACAGATTGCTCTTGAACTTGGTACCGTAGTTCCGATTATTCGTTTAAGAGATAACATTCAGTTAAATCCGAACCAGTACATTATTAAGATTAAAGGTATACAGGTGAGTGAAGGAGAAATTCTTTTCGATCACTATATGGCAATGAATCCTGGATTTGTGGAAGAAGAAATATCCGGTATTCCAACCTTTGAACCATCGTTCCACTTACCGGCAATCTGGATTACAGAGAGTCAGAGAGAGCGTGCAGAGAGTGTTGGCTATACGGTAGTAGATCCACCTTCTATCATTGCAACACATTTAACAGAGATTATCAGACAGTATCTGGCTGATTTACTTACAAGACAGGATGTACAGAATCTTGTCAACAACGTAAAGGAATCCAATCCTTCCCTTGTGGAAGAACTTGTACCAAAGCTTCTTGGTCTTGGTGATATTCAGAAGGTACTGCAGAATCTGCTCAAGGAAGGCATCTCCGTAAGAGACCTTGTAACGATATTTGAGACTTTGGCAGATCATGCAGCAACAACAAGAGATACGGATATCCTTACCGAATATGTTCGACAGAGCCTGAAGAGGGCTATATCCAATAAATATTTCCCAATCAATGAGACAACGAGTGTGGTAACACTTGATCCAAAGCTTGAACAGGAGATTATGGGAAGTGTGAAGCAGACAGAGCAGGGGGCATATCTTACTCTGGATCCGGATAAGACCAAGACGATTATGGCATCTGTTGAAATGGAGGTTGGCAAGCTGGAGAAGCTTGGCAAGAATCCAATCGTAATAACCTCACCAATTGTCAGAATGTATTTTAAACGACTGACAGAGGATTATTACAAAGACCTTGTAGTAGTGTCATACAATGAAATTGACGCAAACGTAGAATTACAATCAGTAGGAATGGTGACGGCATAATGATTATTAAGAAATTTCAGGGAAAAACAAAAGAAGAAGCACTGGAGTGCGCAAAGAAGGAACTCGGCGAAGGCATTGTGGAAATGAATGTCAAAACAGTAAAAGCAAAAGGATTGCTTGGCATCTTCAAAGGAACGAAGGTTGAGGTAACCGTAGCAAAGGAAGAAGAAAGTGAGAAATACGGAATTGCTTCAAACAAAGTTTCCAAGGAACAGGAAGCAGCTGACACAGCGGCAGCGAGCTTTAATGCCGGAAAAATCATTCCAATGAAGCAGCCAGCAAAACTTGCATCCGGACAGGGATCAGAAACGGTAATGGAGGATGCAAGAGCAATGGGGGAAACCGTAGCAGATGTACTTGCTGCATTCCCGCAGGCGATGAAGAAAACGACATCAGCCCAAACATCTTCCAGACAGATGGAAGCCGGAAAAGAGAAAAAGGCAGAAGAAAGAGAGTCTTCAAAAGGAAGTATTCTTGAAGAGAAACTTGATAATCTGCAAAGCCTCTTAGAAAAACAGCTTTCACAACAAGAAGAAAAAGCAGTTGCAGAAGGAGCTGAGAAGGAAGCTGCGTTAGAGGCACAGAAGAAAGAAGAAGAAAACCGAACGAGAGTAAACTTCTTAAGACTTCTTTATAACAAAATGATTGATAACGAAGTATATGAAAAATATGCAAATGAAATTATTGATGAAATAGAGAAGAATTGTAAGGCGGATGCAACGATGGATTACATGCTTTCAGATATCTATCAGAGAATGATTTTAAAGCTTGGAAAACCATATGTGCTTGAAGAAGAGGAAGAAGGTCCAAAGGTACTTTTCTTTGTAGGACCAACCGGAGTAGGAAAGACCACTACCATTGCCAAGATTGCTTCATCCTTCCGTGTAGAGCAGAAGAAAAAGGTTGCGCTTCTGACTTCAGATACATATCGAATCGCAGCAGCAGAGCAGCTTAGAACCTATGCAAACATTTTGGAGGTTCCATTCAGAGTTGTATATACAGCGCAGGAAATTACAAAAGCAATTGAGGATTTTCAGGAATACGATTATATCCTTGTTGATACAACAGGACATTCACCAAATAACGAAGCACAAAGAGAAAGCATGAGTGAACTGATTAATTCGGTAGAAACAGAGGCCAGAAAGGAAGTATTCCTTGTATTATCAGCAGCGACAAAATACAGAGACTTAATGAAGATTGCAGATACCTATAAAGAGATTGCAGATTATAAACTTATTTTTACCAAGCTGGACGAAACATCAACACTGGGTAATATCTATAATTTAAAGATGTATACAGGTGCTTCATTGTCCTATGTTACATGTGGTCAAAACGTTCCCGATGATATTGCATACTTCAATCCACAGGCAACAGTAAAACAGCTTCTGGGCGGAAGAAAATAAGTGGGAAAGGGGAGTAATAGTATGATGGATCAGGCAGAACAGTTACGTAATGTCATTAAAATGAATCCAATACCGAGGCCACTTGCAAGAGTCATAACCGTTACAAGTGGTAAAGGCGGTGTGGGAAAATCCAATACATCTATTAATCTGGCATGCCATTTTAAGAAAATGGGACAAAGAGTCATCATTTTGGATGCCGATTTCGGACTTGCTAATATCGAGATTATGTTTGGAACAGTACCAAAGCATAATCTGTGCGACTTGATTTATCAAGGAAAAAGTATCACGGATATTATTACATGGGGACCTATGGATATCGGATTTATTTCAGGAGGCTCCGGTATTACAGGGTTATCCAATTTAAGCCGTGATTATTTAAACTATATTATTCAGAATCTTGCAAAGCTGGATGCGATTGCCGATATTATTATCATAGATACCGGTGCAGGAATCTCAGATGCAGTACTTGATTTTCTGGTAGCAAGCGGAGAGATTCTTGTGGTGGCAACACCAGAACCAACATCAATTACGGATTCCTATTCTTTGCTGAAGGCATTGAATAGTCATCCGAGATTTTCAAGAGAAGATTCCAAGATTAAAGTCATTGCCAACAAAGTGTCTTCTGTTGATGAAGGAGAGGTTATGTATAATAAGCTCAATTCCGTAGTAAACAGATACCTGAAGCTTCCAATTTCTTATCTGGGGGCGATACCGCAGGATGCTAATCTGGAAAATGCAGTGATGCAGCAGATGCCTGTAACGATGCAGAGTCCAAATTCTAAATCGGCCAGGGCATATGAGAGAATGGCGTATTCATTGATGGATAAGGAATATGATAAATCCCTTTCGAAACGTGGAATGGCTGCATTCTTCTCACACATTGTAGCTGGAAACAAGAAAATGGGGTAAGTGTAAATAAGGAGAGGGGAAAATGAGCGTCTTAGCAAAAAAAATAGACCAGGAGGTTCCTATGATTGAAAAGTTCATTTCACCAGGCGATAAGCTTGAGATGAAGTCCACACAGGAAGTGACTTTGCCAGATGGAACAGAAGGCATTAAATTGTATAAAACTTCGGTTTTTGATGTTTCAGATGACGGAAAGATTATGATTGTAATGCCAATGGAGAAAGCAAAAATGGTACTTCTTCCAATCGATGGAGAGTACGAGGTCTGCTTCTTCTCACATGGGGGAATGTATAATGCCAACATAAGGATTGTTGACAGACAGAAGATGAATAATACATACGTCCTGATAACAGAGATGGTTACCAATCTGCATAAGTTTCAGAGACGTGAATATTACAGATTTAATTGTATTGTAGAGATGTTGGCAAGAGAGCTTGCAAAAGCAGAGTCAGAGGCTTTTGAAAAGCAGCTCGGCTATCTGGTATCTGAAAATGATATGCAAAGAGGAGTTATTGTTGATATTAGTGGAGGAGGGCTTCGATTCGTGTCAAGACAGCCCTTCACAGAAGGAAAAATCTTATATCTAAGATTTAAGCTATCCATTAATGATGAAGAAAAAGAATTTCGTTTAGCTGCGAAAGTAATTGTTTCCAAAGAAATTGAAAAACGTCAGAATGAATATGAGAATCGTGTAAAATTTCTATATATTGATAATACAACACGTGAAGACATTATCAAATATATTTTTGACGAAGATCGCAAAAATAGAAAAAACGGAAAAAGGTAGATGAAAAGTATGACAATTAACTCTACAATTGGAAAAAGTAAGAAAAAAATACTGATAGTTGATGACTCTGCACTTATGAGAAGAGTTATGTGTGATATAATCAATTCAGATGAACGATTCCAGGTTGTTGACCAGGCATTTGATGGAGAAAAGGCATATGAATTATTGAAAACTAACCAGTACGACGGTGTCGTACTGGATGTAAATATGCCGAAGCTGAATGGAATTCAACTTTTGCGAATGTTACAAAAGGATAAGATTCGTGCCAGAATCATGATGGCAAGTACCGATACAAGAGAAGGGGCTTCTGTTACGATGGAATCACTTGATCTTGGAGCAATTGATTTTATTGAAAAACCGGCGAATCTTAGTTACTTAAAGGGTGATGATTTTAAAACGAAATTCCTTGATATTTTGTATGCGGTTACAACAAGCAGACAAACAAATATCCAGAAGGAAAGCGTAATCCCAAGACAGAAGCAGGAAGAGAGTACCAGAAAGCTGGTCGATATCGTAAGAAGAAGTCAACCGGCAGTCACAGGCCAGAAAATTGTAGCAATCGCAAGCTCAACTGGCGGACCAAAGGCATTACAGAGTGTAATACCAAGATTACCGGCAGAACTGGCAGCACCTGTTCTGATAGTTCAGCATATGCCGAAAGGATTTACGCAATCGTTAGCAGAACGTTTGAATTCACTAAGTAAAATCGAAGTGAAGGAAGCCGTAGATGGAGAAACGGTAGAGAATGGTAAGGTATATATCGCTCAGGGTGGTAAACATATGAATGTTGTCACAAGGGGTGGAAAAGCTGTTATCAGTTATACCGATGAACCACCAAGAGAGGGCGTAAAACCTTGCGCGAATTATATGTATGAATCTTTGAAAAATAGCAATTATTCTCAAGTCGTATGCGTAGTACTTACGGGGATGGGAGCAGATGGAACAAAGGGAATCGTGAATTTGGAAACTGCCAAAAAAGTACACGTCATTGCACAGGATGAAGCAACTTCTACCGTTTATGGAATGCCGAAAAGTATAGCAGCTACGGGATTAGTGAATCAGGTCGTCGGATTGGATGACGTGGCCCAGGAAATAATAATGAATGTGGGGGTCAAGTAGCATGGATACAAGTCAATATCTTGAAATTTTCCTTGATGAAACAAAGGAGCATTTGCAGAACCTGAACACACAGATTCTGAACTTAGAGCAGGAACCTGATAATATGGATACAATCAATGAAATATTCAGAGCTGCTCATTCATTAAAGGGTATGGCTGGTACGATGGGATATAAACGTATGCAGACATTAACTCATGACATGGAGAATGTGTTCTCAGAAGTTAGAAACGGTACAATCAAGGTACAGCCGGATATGATTGATACACTTTTTAAGTGTCTTGATGCGTTAGAGGAATACCTTGCTAATATTCAGCAGACTACGGATGAGGGAACGAATGATAATGCAGACCTCATTAAGATTCTGAATGATATTCTTAATAATGAAAAAGGTGGTGGCGCAGCAGCACCGGCACCTGCCAAGGAAGCACCAAAACCACAGGAAGCAGAAAAACCTGCGGAAGGCTCAGACAGAGAAATCTGGAGAAAAATTAAACTCAACGATACCGAGAGAATGCTTGTAGAGAAGGCTTATCAGGAAAACTTAAAGGTATATGGCATTACCGTGTATGTAGAAGAAGCATGTGTACTAAAAGCAGCAAGAGCATTTTTAGTATTCAAGGCTTTAGAAAAGCTTGGTGAGATTATTGTTTCTCAGCCAACTGCACAGGACATTGAAGATGAGAAATTCGAACTTACCTTCAGTTTGATTTTCATCTCTGGAAATACAAGAGACGAAGTCGTTGCAGCAGTAAAGAGCGTATCAGAAATAGAAGAAGTATTTTGTTCTGAATTTGTACTTGCAGATTCTTCAACGGAAGAGAAAGCAGAGGAAGGAACAAAGAAAACAGATGAAACTGCAACAGCACAGGCAACAAAGCCAGCTGTAGCACAGGCGGCAAAACCGGATGCAAAGAAAGCAGTATCCAAACCGGTAGTAAACAGAACCGTCAGAGTAGATATTGAAAAACTCGATGGCTTGATGAATCTGGTAAGTGAGCTTATTATTGCTAAGAACTCTTTAGTATCAGCAGCTACCGCAGTACAGAACAGTGGAGAAAATTATTCCAGTGTAAATGAACAGATTGAATATCTGGAAAGCGTTACAACCAATCTTCATGAATCTGTTATGAAGGTTCGAATGGTTCCAATTGAAAGCGTTGTAGCGAAGTTCCCACGAATGATTCGTGACTTGTCTAAGAAACTCGATAAGAAAATGGAACTTTATATGACTGGTGAAGATACAGAGCTTGACAGAACGGTAGTTGATGAAATCGGCGATCCGTTGATGCATATGTTACGAAATTCAGCTGACCATGGTCTGGAACCAAATGATGTGAGAATTGCAAATGGAAAACCGGAAGTTGGTTCTATTTTCCTTGATGCATATCAGGATGGTAACAACGTAGTCATTGAAGTAAGAGATGATGGTGCCGGTATCAACACAGAAGCAGTTAAGAAGAAAGCCATTGAAAGAGGTACTATTACTACAGAACAGGCAGAGAGTATGTCAGAGAAGGAAATTGTAGATTTATTATTCCTTCCAAGCTTCTCGACAGCTAAGGCAGTTACGGATGTATCCGGACGAGGTGTTGGACTTGATGTTGTTAAGTCCAAGATTGAGGCTTTAAGTGGTGAAGTAGAAGTTAAGACAAAGTTAGGAGAAGGTTCAACCTTTACTGTTAGACTTCCACTTACCCTTGCGATTATTCAGGCATTGATGGTAGTGATCGGAGATGAAAAGTATGCCATTTCCTTAGGCTCTATTCAGACAATCGAAGATATCTCACCAGAAGATATCAAGCTGGTACAGGCAAAAGAAGTAATACATATTCGTGGAACCGTTATTCCTATTATCCGTCTTAATAAGATATTGGATATTGAATCAAAGAGAGATGAAGACAGCAGAATGACTGTTATCATTGTTAAGAAGGGTGACAAGCAGGCAGGTCTTGTAGTAGATGAACTGATTGGACAGCAGGAAATCGTTATTAAGTCCATGGGCAAGTTCATTAAAGTGCCAAAGATTATCAGTGGTGCAACTATTTTAGGCAATGGCGAAGTAGCATTAATCTTAGATGCAAATGCATTGATCTAGTGTGGATGGAGGGATAACATGGATGAAATAAAAGTAATGGATGAACAGCAGCGTGCAGAAAGCCTGAATCGTCCTAGAGAATATAATACAACCCAGTATATTGTTACACAGCTGGGCGAAGAGCAGTATGGTATTGATATTAAGTTGATTTCGAATATTGTCAGAATGCAGAAGATTACAAGAGTGCCTAAAGTATCTTCCTATATCAGAGGAGTTATTAATCTTCGAGGAGAAGTTATTCCGGTTATCAGTTTAAGACTGAAAATGGGACTCCAGGATGATGAGATCACCAAGAAAACAAGAATTATTATTCTGACATTGGAACAGCATGAGTCTATCGGTGTTCTTGTTGATGAGGTAAAGGAAGTTGTTACCCTGGATGAAGAACATGTGGAAAAGGTTTCTTATGACAAGGATGATAAGGCGAAATTCCTTAGTGGTGTAGGTAAATATGATGAAAAGTTGATTTCCCTTTTGGAAATCAATGCAGTATTGGCGGAGAATGAGCCATAAGTAAAGGACATGGTAATATGACAGAGAAGATAAGCTTTCAGAAGGTTACAGCAGAATATTATGATGTATTAAAGGAACTTGGAAACATCGGGGCAGGCAACGCAACTACGGCGCTTGCCCAGATGCTTCAGTGCAAAGTAGATATGAAGGTTCCACAGGTTCGTCTTCTTAACTTCAGTGAAGTGGGAGAAGTTATGGGAGGCGAGGAACAGATTGTAGTAGGTATCTATCTTGCAGTAGAAGGCGATATTACAGGAAGTATTATGTTCATTTTAGAGCAGAGTGCAGGTAAGGCTTTGGTATCAAAGCTTATGGGTATGCCGGCATCGGAAGGTGAATATAGCGAAATTGAGATTTCAGCAATGAAAGAAATTGGTAATATAATTACTGGTGCTTATCTGAACTCTCTGTCGCAATTAACAAACCTTAAGATAATTCCATCAGTGCCAGATTTGAATATTGATATGCTTAATGCGATTTTAAGTGTACCCGCAATCGAATTCGGTATTATGGGTGATCAGATTTTATTAATCCAGACTCAGTTCACGGATGATGTGGAACTGAATGGCTACTTTATTTTGTTGCCGGATTTAGAGTCTTATTCCAAGATTTTATCGGCTTTAGGATTAAGCATATAACAGTGCGTAAGAAAGAGGCATGGTACCATGAGTGAGATTATTAAGGTTGGTATGGCTGATTTGAACGTGTGCAAAAGTCCTGATGGGGTTACAACACTTGGATTAGGCTCATGCGTCGGGATTGCAATCAGAGACCCGGTAGCAAAGGTTGGAGGGTTAGCACATGTGATGCTCCCGGACAGCACACAGATAGAAAATAATACGAACAAGTTCAAGTTTGCAGATACAGGCATTGAAGAGTTGGTAAAAAAGATAGTTGCCTTAGGTGGAAATAAAGCACGGTTTGAAGCTAAAATTGCCGGCGGTGCACAGATGTTTGCATTTCAGAACAAATCGGATATGGTCCGTGTAGGTGAACGAAATGTAGAAGCCAGTAAGAAAAAGCTCAAAGAACTTGGAATACCAATTAAGGCAGAGGATACAGGATTAAATTACGGTCGCACCGTTATATTTTATCCGGAGAATGGGAATTTTGTGATACGTTCGGCTGGTAAACCAGAGAAAATCATATAAGCTATTGGTCGAAACGTTTATAAAAGGGGAAAACAACAATGCAAAATAGTAAGGTAAAACTTATCACACCATTTTTGATGCTTCTTGCAGGAGCGATTGCATCAATTATCATGTATCTAAAAAAATATGATTTTTATAAAATGTTATGGGTTTTACTGATTGTTCTGATTGTGTTTTATGTGATAGGTGACGTTGCTCGTTATCTATATGCATCCGTACAGCCTCGCGTGTTACCGTCCAATGAGATTGATGCTATGATAGCCGCTATGGAAAATAGTGTTATCGGGAAGGAAGTTGACAAAGAGGAGGAAACGGATGAAGAAACTGTTTCTGAATCAGAAGGCGTAGAAGATGAAGAAATGGATATGAGCGAAGAAGACAGCATGGATGATGAGTCTGTGGAAGAATATACTGATGAGAATCTTGACGAGATGTGATAGACGGGGGTAAAGAATGAACGAAGCAGTACGCAGAAGACTTTGGGAAGACTACAGCAGACTAAAGACACCGGAATTAAGAGAGAAGATTATTCTGGAATACGCACCATTAGTAAAGGTAGTGGCTGGCCGCCTTAGTATGTACCTTGGCTATAGTGTAGAATATGACGATATGGTAAGTTACGGTGTTTTTGGATTAATTGATGCCATTGATAAGTTTGATATGACAAAAGAAGTAAAGTTTGAGACTTATGCAAGTCTGCGTATTAGGGGCGCGATTCTTGATCAGATCAGAAAAATGGATTGGATTCCAAGAACAATCAGACAACGTCAGAAACAGATTGACGCAGCAATGAAGGAAATCGAGCAGAGTACAGGAAGAGAAGCAAAGGACGAAGAAATTGCGGCTAAGCTTGGTATTAGCGAAGATGAGTTCCTTGATTGGCAGTCACAAATGAAGGTTAATAATATCGTTTCCCTGAACGAGTATGTAGAACAGGGAAGCGATATTCCATCTGATAAAAATACAACAGGCGGATTTGAGTCACCGGAATCGGTGATTGAAAAGAGTGAGCTTAAAGAAGTGTTGGAAGAGGCATTGGAGCTTCTGACAGAGAAAGAAAAAAAAGTTGTATTATTGTATTATTATGAAGAACTTACATTGAAAGAAATCAGCCGTGTGTTGGAAGTATCAGAGTCTAGAATTTCGCAGCTTCATACAAAAGCATTACAGAAAATGAAAACGAAGATGGGTGCATATATAGGCATTCTGCATCAATAAGAAAGGAGTACTATGAACAGCTATTTTCAAATATTAATCGATGCAAAGGGTGTAAGTATTATTCTGGTACCTCCAACAGATGGAGGCGAAAAGATACGGGTTACTGAATTGAGGGAATATCTGGAGAGAATCGGTGTTCTCTATGATCCCATGGCAATCAACTCTGCCTTATATAACTTAGGGGAAGAGAAGATTGTCCTTTTTTTGAGTCCAATTAAGATTCCACCGGTGGATGAGAAATGCAATATTGTGATTAGCCCTGACAAAATGACAGCAACGTTGAGGATGTATCCGCCAAGCGAAGGTGGAAAGCTGTTAACAAAAGGACAGATTATGGAAGAAATCAAGGATGCCAAAATACGTTTTGGTATCAATGAAGAAGAAATCGACAATGCAATTGACATAAAATGTTACTGCACAGATATAATTCTTGCAAAAGGAAAGTTGCCAACAGCCGGAAGGGATGCTACAATAAATTATTATTTCGATACAAATAATAAGGCCAGACCGGAAGTAAAAGAGGATGGCAGTGTTGACTATTTCAAACTTAATATGCTCCATCATTGTACCAAAGGGCAGGTTCTTGCAGAGATTATTCCAGAGGAACGTGGAGAAGATGGTGTAGATATTTTTGGTACCGTAACGAAGGCAAGAGAAGTCAAGAAGGCAAGATTTGACCATGGTCGTAATCTTCAGATTTCAGAAGATGGTCACAAGCTTTTAAGTATGGTAGACGGTCATGCATCGCTGGTGGATGGGGCAGTTTTCGTGTCCGATATTTATGAAGTAGAAAATGTAGATACTTCAACCGGAAATATTGAGTATCATGGAAATGTCGAAGTAAGAGGCAATGTCTGTGAGAACTTTAAGATTAAGACAGATGGTGATGTCTTTGTCAACGGTGTTGTAGAAGGTGCTGAGATAGAGGCAGGAGGCAATATTATTATTGCAAGAGGCATGCATGGACAGAATAAAGGAAAGCTTGTTGCAGGAGGAAACGTTGTTGCAAAGTTTTTATCCGCAGCGGATGTTCAGGCAAAAGGGTTTGTAGAAGCAGAGCAGATTCTGAATTCTACGGTAGCAGCAACAGAGGTACATGCAGAAGCTGGCAAGGGATTGATTACCGGAGGCAAGATTGTGGCAACGAAGGCAGTGAATGTAAGAAACGCCGGTTCACCAATGGGAGCGTCTACTATTATTGAAGTAGGTAACGATCCCGAGATGAAGAAGCGTCATGCAGAACTGCAGAAGATCATAGCGGAAAAGTCCAAATCAATTAGTCAGATGCAGGCAATCTTAAGATCTACGACAGAAAAGATCAAATCCGGAGCAAAGCCTACATTAGAGCAGATTAAGAACTTGCAGATGATTCAGCAGAATCTTCCAACCCAACAGAAAGAGCTGGCAGGGGAAATGCAGGAAATGCAGGAGCTGGATGAGGTTTTGAGATATGAAGATAACGCACACATTGATGTCAGAGGAACCATGTATCAGGGTGTTGTTGTTTCTATTTCCGGTGCAGCTAAAACGATGAAAGATGAATATACGTTCTGTCGTTTGATTAATAAGGCGGCAGATGTTGTATCAACGAACTTATAAACGAGAATGACTATTTTGCTATATAGATAGGAGGAGTATATATGGCTATTAGTCCTATTTTGCAAAATGCAGTAATACAACAGACACATGATGTTCTGCAGAATCAGACCCGTCAGGTAGAAAAGGGAATGGTTGATCAGGGAAATATTTATAATCAGGAAGTCAAGCAGGAGCATCAGAAGGCGCATCAGGTTGTTCGTTCTGATGAGACAATCTTAAAAGAAGAACGTTTTGATGCCAAGGAAAAAGGAAACGGAAGCTATCAGGGGGATGGTGGCAGAAACAGAAAGCGCAAGTCTGAGGACGGTAGAGTGATTACAAAGCCGGAAGGCGGCTTTGATATCAAGATATAGGATTACGATTAAGAAAAGCAGTATGGAGGGTTAAGAGGAAAAGATGAATTGGATGGAAGCAGCATTACTGATTTTGGGCATTGGAGCATTTGTGGCAAGCTTTATCATCCCGGAAAAAAAGAGCAAGGATACGGAAAAAGCACAGGAAATTGATACAGAGTTAATTAAAAAACTGATCGAAAAAGAAATGGAAGCTGCAAAGGCAAGAGTTACAGAGGTAGTAGATGAAACTTTAGATTATGCAGTGGAAAAGACGGAACGTGCAGCAGAACGAATTTCCAATGAGAAGATTATGGCAATCAGTGAATATTCGGAAACGGTACTTGCAGATATGAATAAAACACATCAGGAGATTATGTTCTTGTATGACATGCTCAACGACAAACATGAGAACCTGAAAGAAACTGCCAAGCAGGTTGACAAACAGGCAAAAGAGGCAGAAGAGAAGGCTAATGCAGCAGCGACAGCATTGGCTGCCAAAGAGGAAGCAAGTGCATTGCTTGAAAAGCAGGTGCAGTTGACGACTCAGACAGTAGAAGCACAAAAGACAGAAGCTGTTGATTTTGTGCCAATAGAAAGTAAACCGGTTGAACGAATTACATTAGATAAAATCTTTGGTGAAAATATTCCGGCAGAAGTTGTTGCACCAGAAACGGTTATGGTACAGAATGCTTCGCAGGAAACACAGGAACCAAAGAATGTAGAAGTGTATTCTTTTGTAGCGCAGGCACCAAGAGTAGAGCGCCCTGTGAAACAGGAAGCACAGGCAGCAAAGCTGGAAGATTCTGTTCAGGCAATGAAACAACAGGAAGCGCAGGCCATTCAGAAAGAAATGGCTTGTAAAGAAGTGATTCAGAAAGAGATAAATCATACAGCAGCAGTTTCGGAGGTACCAGCCCAGGAAAATAATAATGATAAAATCCTTCGCATGTATAAAGAAGGCATGTCAAATGTTGACATTGCGAAAGAATTAGGACTTGGAGTAGGTGAAGTTAAGCTTGTAATCAACCTCTTCAAGGGAGCATGATGGAGGAATATTACATATGAGATTAAAGTATCAGCTAAGAGGACTGGGAATTGGTATCATGATTACGGCAGCACTTCTTATGGGATTTTCTAATGATGAGAAGGCTTCAGCCAAAACAGAAGACGCAGTAGAGATGGCAAGCGCGGAAGAATCAACAGAAGTAGTTACCACAGCAGAAATGGAACCAGAGAGAGAGGAAACCGTGCCGATTATATTGCGGGATGAAAATACAGAGGAAACAGAGTCTGTTACTTCTGAGGAAGAAAGTAGTATGGAAGCAGAAACGGCAACTGTGACAGAAACCGGCACAGAAGAAGAAACGACAGAGGTGGAAACCGCGCAGATAGAGAAGAAACAAGTGGAAGAAACGCAGAAAACAGAAAGTTCAGCGGGTATCGCAAACACAGATGTTGTAGAAATCAGAATTGTGAAAGGTGATGATTCCGGAACCGTTGCGCGCAAACTACAGGTTGCCGGACTTGTTGAGAATGCAAGTGAGTATGATGCCTATTTGATGCAGCATGGATATGACAAGAAGATTTCAGTTGGAACGGTAGAAATAGCAAAAGGTTCTACCTGGCTTGAAATCGCAGAAAAGATATCAGGAAAAAATTAGATATTGAGTAAAATATTTGTGAAAAGCCTCTTGCACAGGGGCTTTTTTTATGATAAAATTCAAATGTTGTGTGCCCAGTGGTACAGCAATAATAAAATATTACAATGATTCACGTTTGCTGATTTATGGCCCATTGCCCTTATACGTTCGGGGTGGCACATGAAGAAGACGCAGGCGGAAGAGGCGGCATGACCGCGGAAAATGGAGGTAAAGACATGAGCGTTATTTCAATGAAGCAGTTATTAGAAGCAGGTGTTCATTTTGGACATCAGACAAGAAGATGGAACCCTAAGATGGCTCCATACATCTTTACAGAGAGAAATGGTATCTATATCATCGACTTACAGAAGTCTGTAGGTAAGGTTGACGAAGCATACAAGGCTGTAGCTGATATCGCAGCTCAGGGTGGTACAATTCTTTTCGTTGGTACAAAGAAGCAGGCTCAGGATGCAGTTAAGACAGAAGCTGAGCGTTGTGGAATGTTCTACGTAAACGAGAGATGGTTAGGTGGTATGCTTACAAACTTCAAGACCATCAGAAGCAGAATTGCAAGATTAAAGGCAATTGAAACAATGGCAGAAGATGGAACATTTGATGTTCTTCCTAAGAAGGAAGTTATCCAGATTAAGAAGGAATGGGAAAAGTTAGAGAAGAACCTTGGCGGTATCAAGAACATGACAAAGATTCCTGACGCTATCTTCGTAGTAGATCCTAAGAAGGAAAGAATCTGTGTACAGGAAGCTCATACACTTGGTATTCCATTAATCGGTATTGCAGATACAAACTGTGATCCAGAAGAACTTGATTATGTAATTCCTGGTAACGATGATGCAATCAGAGCAGTTAAGTTAATCGTTTCTGCTATGGCTGATGCAGTTATCGAAGCTAAGCAGGGTGAAGTTATGACAGATGCAGCTGAAGAAGTTGCAGAAGAAGCAGTTGAAGCATAATTTCTAGAGTTGATTGGAGGATATTAAAATGGCTATCACAGCAGCAATGGTAAAAGAATTAAGAGAAATGACCGGTGCAGGTATGATGGACTGTAAGAAGGCTCTTAACGAGACTAACGGTAACATGGACGAAGCAGTAGAATATTTAAGAAAGAACGGACAGGCAAAGGCTGAGAAGAAGGCTGGAAGAATCGCAGCAGAAGGTCTTTGTAAGGTTCTTGTTGATGGAGATAAGACAGCAGCAGTTGTTGAAGTTAACTCTGAAACAGACTTCGTTGCTAAGAATGCAGATTTCCAGGCTTATGTTGCAGAAGTAGCAGAGCAGGCTCTTTCTACAACAACAACAGATATCGATGCATTCCTTGCTGAAGCTTGGAAGGCAGATGCATCTAAGACAGTTAAGGAAGCATTAGTTGAGAAGATTGCAGTTATCGGTGAGAACTTATCTATCAGAAGATTTGAGAAGGTTGTAGCTGAGAACGGATGTGTTGTAACATATACACATGGCGGCGGAAGAATCGGTGTTATCGTTGAAGCTGAAACAGCAGTTGTTAACGATGCAGTTAAGGAAGCTCTTACAAACGTTGCAATGCAGGTTGCAGCATTAAATCCTAAGTATGTTTCAACAGATGAAGTTTCTGAAGATTACAAGAATCATGAGAAGGAAATCCTTACAGAGCAGATTAAGAACGATCCTAAGATGGCTGGAAAGCCTGAAAAGGTTATCGAAGGCGCTGTAAACGGACGTCTTAACAAGGAATTAAAGGAAGTTTGCTTACTTGAGCAGGCATACGTTAAGGCTGAAGATGGCAAGCAGACAGTTAAGCAGTATATCGAAGCTGTTTCTAAGGCTAATGATACAACAATTACTCTTAAGAAGTTCGTTCGTTTCGAGACTGGTGAAGGTATCGAGAAGAAGGTTGATGACTTCGCAGCAGAAGTTGCAGCACAGGCTGGTTTATAATTCGAACAAGAAATTATATGACACTGGAAAACTTATGTTTTCCAGTGTTTTTTGTGTTAAAGGATATAATTTATTTGGATTTATTCGCATTTGTAGTGGCGGTTTGATAATGGCTCTGGCGATATTGACGTGGAGTTTGTCCGGTAGCTTTGCGGAAACATGAAATAAAATAGCTTTGCGAAGAAAAGTTGAAGTATTCAGCGATATCGGAATAGTTCATATCAGAATAGATGAGCATACTTTCTGCAGCTTTAATTTTTTTGTGAACGATATATTCTTTTATATTTCTACCGGTTTCCTTTTTGAATAAATGGGATAGATAGGATGCATTCAGGTTAAGGGTATTGGCAATTCCTTCCAAAGTTAAAGGTGACTGTAGATGATTGTTGATGTAATCAATTGCATGCATGACCGGAAGTGAGAATACATTGTTCTTATCTAATTTTGCCATTCTTTTTGTGAAATCAAGTAACATTTCTCCTTGAATATGTAAGATATCATGTGAGTGCTCACAAACATCGATTTTGTTAATATATAGATCGCTAAGAGTGTAAGCCTCTTCACGAAGCATGCCATATTCTACACATAGTCTAGTAATCAAAGCGGTGAAAATAACGAAGTGATATTTGGTATTTTGAAGAGGATTCTTAGAGAGTATTCCGTTGTTTTCATTTCCGGCTGCATCTGGTCGCATATAATTTGCAGCATATTTTTCTACAAGAGAAATATTCCCCGATGCAATTGCAAAATAAAGTTCATATTCTTCCTCATACCCTACATGCTCCAAAGCTTCTTCTCTTTGGTGAAACAATCTGTAATTCAATTCTTTGTCTATTCTCATGAGAGTCATCATACCTTTCTATACTTTTACAAATGAATAAAACACAATCAGGATTATACATGTATATGATAACACAAAAAAATGATATAAACCAAAAGAAATTTATATATAGATTAGAGCAAAGAAAATAAAATAAAGCTACTTGAAAATGATGTTCTTGAAAAAGTATATCAAAGATTGGGAGGAAGAAGGATATGATAGCTGAGAGGGAACAAGTAATCAAGTCGTTAGATTTGGATTCAAATGATAATGTATTAGAGATTTTGACGGGCGAAAGAAATTTTGTTAGTTCCATGTTTGAGGAGATAAGGCAAGTAGAAACAATAGAATCGGATCCGGCATTAGCATATTCGGCATCATGGAAATCAGTTCAGGTAAAGGCAGAAAATCATGCTGTTTTTTGTGGGCATCCACATGTTTTTTTACAGCAAAAAGTTGATAATGGCGTAGAGGTGGATGGCGTTATTGTCCATGCCGATAGATTGGAGTGTCCAAGAAAAGTATGGAGTATGATAGCGCTTCTTGACCCGTTGTGGGTGATATTAACTTATAAAGATGCCAGCAAAGGAAAGTATAACAAGAGACTCATGGAAACAAATGGATTTACAATAATGAAACAAGAAGGAGATTCGAAAAATGGCATATCCGAAAGATTTTGTGTGGGGCGCAGCAACAAGTGCTATTCAGATTGAAGGAGCAGCAACGGAAGATGGAAAAGGGAGAAATATTTGGGATGTGTTCTCAAAGCAGCCAGGTAAGATATTGGATGGACAGACTCCGGATATTTCCTGTAATCATTATCACAAATACAAAGAAGATATTCAAATGATGAAGGAAATGGGCATTCAGGCTTATCGTTTTTCCGTAGATTGGAGTAGAGTAATACCAGATGGAACAGGGATAGTGAATAAAAAAGGCTTGGCATTTTATTCGAATCTGATTGATACACTTTTAGAAAATAACATAGAACCGTATCTGACCTTGTATCATTGGGAACTTCCGGAAGCATTGCATCGAAAAGGTGGATGGCTCAATGAAGAAATTGTGGAGTGGTTTGGCAACTATGCGGCAGTTATTGCAAAAAACTTTGGAGACAGAGTAAAATATTTTTTTACCGTTAACGAACCGCAGTGCTTTATAGGACTGGGATACTTACAAGGAGTACATGCGCCAGGACAACATTGTTCCGTTGCAGAAACGTTGCAGATGGCACATAACGTATTGAAAGCGCATGGTCGGGCAGTGCAGATGATCAGACAGCATGCCGTGGGTAATGTTCAGATTGGATTTGCACCAACCTGCGGAATGCCATACCCGGCATCAGACAAGAAAGAAGATATTGAAGCAGCAAGAAAAGTGATGTTTGGCATTCCGGAAGACAGTAATTGGACCTGGAATGTATCATGGTGGTCAGATCCGGTTATACTAGGAGCATATCCAGAGGAAGGGCTTCGAAGATTTTATCATGAATTGCCTAAGATTACGAAAGAGGACTTAAAACTAATCTCAGAACCGATTGATATGTATGGACAAAACATTTATAACGGTTGGGAAGTGAAAATGGGAGAAGATGGAAACCCAGTAACGGTTCCAAGATATGTTGGCTTTCCGCGTACTGCAACAAATTGGCCTATCACACCGGAATGTCTGTATTGGGGACCGAAATTTCTCTACGAGAGATATCATAAGCCGATCTATATTACGGAAAATGGTATCGCTTGTAATGATGTTATTTCTTTGGATGGAGCAGTACATGATTCTGTACGTATTGATTTTGAGGAACGATATCTGAGTCAGTTACAGAGAGCAATTAGAGATGGCGTTGATGTAAGAGGATATTTCTATTGGTCGTTGATGGATAATTTTGAGTGGTCAGAAGGCTATACACAAAGATTTGGATTGGTCTATGTGGATTATCGGACAGGTAAACGTATTCTTAAGGATTCTGCAAAGTGGTATCAGAATTATATAGAAAAACAACAGAGAAGCGGAATGTTTTAATACATTCTGCTTTTTATATGCATGGATATTGATAAAAATATTCAGAAAAATATAATGTTTTTCGGAATGTGACAAAATATTATTGCCATTTCCACATAATAAAAGCTATAATAATATATATATGTGGATAAAAAGGAGACATGGTATGAGCTGTATACGAAAGTTTTTCATAATAATGGCAGCTGTAATATGCTGTGTCTGTATGAATAGACAAACTGTTTATGCGGACGAGATTAGTGGAGAAATAGAGGTAGTCATGACGCTGAGTGAATACGAAATGCGTTCTTATTTGGATGAATTTAAAAAGAAATATCCGAAGGTGACTGTCAAGTATACGTATTGTCAGGATTATGAGACAGAGATGAAGAAAAGAGTAGAATCAGGGGACTATGGAGATGTTCTTTTCATTCCAAGCTATATGTCAGAGAATGAATATTCGAAATATTTTGCTCCAATGGGTTCGCTTCAGGCATTGTCACAAAAATATAATTATATGGATCAAAGCAGGCAGAAAAACGGAGTTGTCTATGGCGTTCCGTCGTATGCATATTTATCCGGAATCGCATACAATAAGGAAGTGTTTGATAAAGCCGGTATTACACAGCTTCCTAAGACAATGGATGAATTTATGGAGGCAATGAAACTCATAGATCTTCATACAGATGCAATTCCATTTTATACCAACTATACTTCAGATTTTGTTCTGCAATTCTGGGGTATATTCCCGTTCATTGAAATGACAGGAGATGCGGGATACCGATATGGAGAGTTTTTGAATCAGGTGAATCCGTTTCAGGAAGGAACTACACATTATCAGGTTTATCGATTGTTGTATGATATGGTAGAACTTGGATATACAGAAGAAGAATCAGCGAAATGTAATTGGGATGAATCAAAGAGAAAGATTAATGAAGGCGAAATTGGTTGTATAGCAATTGGTTCTTGGGCGGTATCTCAGTTTAAAGAGGCAGGAACGAAAGGCGATAATATTGGATTTATGCCATTTCCTTACAATATAGATGGTAAGCAATATATGACAGTACAAACCGATTATTGTTATGCAATCAGTAAAAATACGCAGAATGAAGAAGCTGCAAGGGCGTATGTAGAATTTATGTTGGAGGAATCTGGTTTTGCACTTGACCATGAGAATCTTTCTATTGTAAAAACGGATCCTTATCCGGATACTTATGATTTAAATGATGATGTTATTATGCTGACCAACAGTGTTGCAACGAGTGAGAATTATCAGCTTCTTAATAGCTTACAGAAGGATTTAGATTTATTTTCAATTAGTGAGATTCGTAGAATTATAGATGCTGGCAGTGGTAAGCATAATGAAACCTTCGATAATATCATGGATGACTGGAATAAGAGGTGGGAAGCAAACAGACCGGCGGGACAAGCAACGAACCTTAGTGGGGATGAAGGAAAGTCTGGAGGCTCTTTGTTTGATAATTCGGAGGTACAGTTCTCAGATGCGGAGAAGGAGTATCTGGTAAATAATCCGACAATCCGAGTTGGCTTTCTTCAGAATATGGCGCCTTTGTCGTATGAAATACAAGGGTATTTCTGTGGTGCAGCCTATGAAATGTGTAATATTATTGCGGAATGTACGGATTTGAATGTAACTTATTATGGATATCAGAATACCAATGAACTGGTGCAGGCGCTGGTTCGAGGGGAAATTGACATGGCAGCCGGACTTGAAAAAACAGCGGCTTATGGTAATCTGATAAAATATTCAAAAAATTATTTTGATTATTATAACGTATTAATCGAGAATGAAACAGTGGATGCATATAATTTGGAGGGAAAAACGGCAGCAATTCCAAATGGTGAAACCAATTCCTATTGGAGTGGTATTACGAAAAAGAGTACGTATGCAAGTGTTGGCGATTCCATAGAGGCTGTGCAGAATTTGAAGGCAGACTATACGATAACCAATCATTATAGTGCCAATTACTATACAAGAGAGCGGGAATGTGAGAATGTTTCAATTCTGCCATATACAGATTCCAGTTCTTTGTATCTTGGGTTTGCAGCAAATGCGGATGCAACATTGATTGCTATTTGTAATAAATGTATTTATAGCGTTGCAAACGGTCAGATGGAGGTTGCGCTGATTAAGTACATGGATCCACCAGCGCAGGAAATGACTTTAAAGCGTTTTATTGAAACCAATACAATATTATGTTTTGTGATTGTTTTTGTATTCTTCCTTGTCATTTTCGTAGCTGTATTTATCGTAATGCTTGAGAAGAGTAGAAGTAACAGAAAGCATGCACTTGATTTGAAAAAGTACGAACTGCTGGCATCCCTTGCGGATGAGTATATGTTTGAATATGATTGCGTGAAGAACGAAATCGTATTTGATAAGAAGTACGAAGCTGTCTTTGGGTTTGGCGGAACCATAAAGCGAAATGAAAATCAAAATACTAATTCGGCATTAAATCAGTTATTGGAACAGCTGGATAAGATCATGGACTGTGAAGAAGAAGGCTTGAAGAATTTCTGTATGCAGAAAGTAAACGGAGAAAAAGCATGGTATCGTTTGATTACTTCGCAGATTGCCGGAAAAGGCGGAAGAACGGTTCATATTCTTGGAAAATTGTTAAATGTGCAGAAAGAAATGGAACAAATGCAGAACTTCCAGAATAAGGCAGAAAGAGATCCACTCACCAATTTGTATAATAGAGATGGATTCTATCAGAGACTTCCTGAAAGCGCATCGCAGGTATTATTTGCGGTAATTGATTTTGATAAGTTTAAATCCGTAAACGATACATTGGGCCATATAGGTGGAGACTATTGTCTTGTACTCTTATCCCAAACGCTGGTAAGTACGATGGGAGAGAATGCAATTGTCGGCAGATATGGTGGAGACGAGTTTGTGGTAGCGATACCGGGGATTACAGAAGAGGAAAGCAGAAATCGTTTGGAACAGCTTGTGCATAGTATGGACATGGAAGTGAATTATCAGGAAAATTGTATGCATATTTCAGTTAGTGTAGGTGCAGTGTACAGCCAGGCTGTTGTAAGACCTAATACCTTATTTGAGGCTGCGGATGAAGCTTTGTATCATAAGAAGGAAGCAGGAAGAAATGGCTATTATCTTGAGGCATTGAATTAACATAGTGAAGCTGAGATGTGAGAAAATGGGTACTCCCAGGGAAGGAAAGAATGAGAGTATGGAAAAGGTAAAAGAGGGATCGGTATCAAAGAATAGCCAGGAATACAGGTTGAAAAAAATCATAAAAAGTTCCCATATGTCATTAGTAGCAGGTGCCGTGTTGCTGGCGCTTTTGCTACTTGCAAGTGTTATCGAAGGATGGGTATCGGACAAGCAGTTACAAAATACCATGTATCTGAATCAGTATCGACTTGGCTCTAAAACACTGACATATGCAGTTCAGGCGTATGCAGTGACAGGAGATGAGAAATACTATGATGATTACATGAAGGAACTGAATGAGGATAAGAACCGCGATAAAGCATGGGCTGGATTAGAGAAAAATGACATAAAAGAAGAGGAATGGAAGGCTCTTCGGGAAATTGCAAATCTGTCCAATGGTCTTGTGCCTTTGGAAGAAGAGGCTATGAAAGCAGTTAGAAATGGAGATATTGGAACGGCTACTGCGTTTGTGTTTGGTACAGAATATGGTAATAAAATACAAAAGATTAATGATTTAACGGATCAAACGATACTTGAGATTCAGGAACGCATGGATAAAGAGAAAAATATTATCTTGTGTTTGCAGATCGTTTTAGCAATTGCTTTTCTGATTGGATTCATTCAGTTAATGCTTCAGGTTGTAAAAACGTTGAAGTTTTCCTCTAAAGAATTACTGACACCTATTCTAAAGGTATCAGATCAGATGATTATTATGTCAAAGGGGAATCTTCACACAAGACTTGATTTGGAGGTTGACGATAGTGAGGTAGGACAGATGGTGTCAGCAATTGATACAATGAAGCTTAATCTTGTAAATATTATTGATGAAATTTCTTTCATTCTTGAACAGATGGGACTTGGAAATTATAATGTAACCATAAGTCAGGAGTATGTTGGTGAATTTATACAGATTAAGGAATCGTTGCTTCGAATTGTGGATGAAATGAGGGAAACAGTAGGAACCATACAAGGGGCATCCAAGGAGCTTGACAGTGGTTCCGGACAACTGGCTAAAGCAGCAGAGGAACTTGCCATTTCCTGTACGTCACAGGCAACGCAGGTATCTGATTTGATGATGTTGCTTGATTTTCTGGAGCAGAATATCATTAGTAATGAGAAGGATGCAGAAGAAGCGGTAAAGATTTCCAATACATCACATTCAGTATTAGAGAATAGCAATGTGAAGCTTGGTGAACTTAAGGAAGTTATGAATGAAATTGTTGATGTCATCATGCAACTGAATGAAGCATTGACAGAGTATGGCGATGTTGAACTTATTCAGAGGGTAAATGCAGCAATTGATAAGGGTATGTTTATTACAGAAGAAGCATCCGCAAATATGGAAGACGTGCTTGTTGGAGCAGAAGAAACAACGGGTAGAATTGATAATATTGTTAAGAACCTGCAAGCTCAGATGCAGGGAATTGAACAGATTCAGGAAAGTATAGCAGTTGTGGCAGGAGTAGTAGATAATAATTCAGCAATCTCCCAGGAAACAGCAGCAATTAGTGAAGAACAGAAATGTCAGGCAGAATCATTGGTACAATTATTAAATAAGTTTCATATATAATAGTAATGGGTCTGTGTGATACAGGTCCATTTTTAAAGGGAGGAATCAGTATGATTATGGAAGTGATAAAAGGGTTGTTGATTCCCTTTGGAGGAACTACACTCGGTGCAGCATGTGTCTTTTTTATGAAAAAGAAGATGAATCTGAATGTACAAAAGGCCCTGACTGGATTTGCAGCAGGTGTTATGGTAGCTGCATCTATATGGAGTCTCATTATTCCGGCTATGGATCAGGCAGCATCAATGGGGAAGCTGGCTTTTGTGCCGGCAGTTGTAGGATTCTGGATTGGAATTTTTTTTCTGTTACTGCTTGACCATGTTATTCCGCATCTTCATATCAATAGTGAGAAGGCAGAAGGACCAAAGAGTCAGTTGAAAAAGACAACCATGCTGGTGCTGACGGTAGCTTTGCACAATATTCCCGAAGGAATGGCAGTGGGAGTGGTTTATGCAGGATTGCTGTCAGGAAATGAACAGATTACGATTATGGGCGCATTAGCATTATCACTTGGTATTGCCATTCAGAACTTTCCAGAGGGAGCCATTATTTCCATGCCGCTTCGTGCAGCCGGAATGAAGAAGTCAAAGGCGTTTCTCTATGGCATGTTATCAGGTGTAGTAGAACCGATTGGAGCGTTGTTAACAATCCTTGGGGCAAGCTTTATAGAACCAGCGTTGCCCTATCTGTTAAGTTTTGCAGCAGGTGCTATGATTTATGTTGTGGTAGAAGAGTTGGTACCGGAAATGGCAGAAGGAGAACATTCCAATATAGGAACCATTTGCTTTGCAATAGGATTTACTGTGATGATGAGTTTGGATGTGGCATTGGGATAAGAGAATTGTAAAAAGAGAAAATCCCTTCTAATGCAGGTTGTGATGATGCATTAGAAGGGATTTGTTTATTTTAATCAGAAATTCGATTTAGTGTAAAATCATCTACGGTTCCCCAACTCTTGGCATTACATTTTATATGAACACCAATCGTAAGAGTTCCATCGGTAATCTTGATTTCAGGAATCGTAGGATTCTTCCAGTCAGCATAAGTGGTTACCATGAAAGGAACCGCCTGTACTTCGCCATTGACAATTGCATATAATTCCATACTGGAATCATCAGACATGTCTCCACCTTGAGAATAGGCAAAAAGCTGATAAGTTCCAGGCTCTAAGTCAGAGAAGTCCTGTTCGATAGCAAATTCCATATCGGATTCTGACCAGAAGTGGAATGCGATATCGCCAGTATAAGCATCGTCAGCTTTTACCTGAAAATCGGTTGGATTGTTGTCGGTTGCAGAAGTAACCTTCCACATAGAAGTATCGGCATCCTCAAAGCTTGGATTCTGAACATAGTTAAGCATTTTAACATCAACATGGCAGGTAACGGTTGTACCATCTTCAAGAGAACCTGTTATTTCATATGTTCCACCAACGTTCGTATCAATAGCTGCAAGCTGTTTGGCATCCCAGGTAACAGCTTCCTGTGTATTCAGGGAGCGGTCATTGTAAATGACATCAACCGTTTCAGGAAGGATGAGTTCGCTGCCCACGTTGCAGGAAGTATAGAGTTCCGGAATATAGTCAATGTCAGCAGGAGCAGTAGCACCATATTTCAGATATTTGAATACATTTAAGGATGCAAGTGGATAACCGTCAAAATCAAACATGGCCTGATTATCCCAGGAACAACCACCGTAATATAATCCGGCATCCTCTGGGTCATAATCCGCAGCATAGCTGCTAGCCCATCCACTTCCGTATTTTTCCCAGATTGGAGAATTGTCTGCAGTGGCTTCACCAACCGGAATCCATGTTCCTTCCCAATAAAATACACCGAGTACACCTGCCTCATTTGCTGCTTCACAAATATCACGAATTATAGTAGCCTGACTTTGCACGGTTGCAGCATAGCCATCAACAAGATCGTCTGTACCCACAAGGCTGTTGCCACAGCCGTCACCATCTTCGGAAGTATAGCAATAAGAGGTTTCTGCAATCATAACCTTTTTACCATATTTTTCCTGAATATTTTTCGCAACTGTCTGCATATTTTCGTTTGTACCATCCCAGAATGGATAATAGGACAGACCGAAAATATCATAATCAACGCCAAAGTTTAATAGATTTAAAGCGATTTTATCAATTTTATCGGTTTCTTCGATATTGGTATAATGAACGGCAATCTGAATATCTTTGCCATAGGCTTCGGATATTTCGCGAACGGCACGGCTTCCAGAGCAAAGAAGATTCATAACATTAGGAAGAAGTGTTTCACCGGACATACCATTGTTGATTTCATTACCAATCTGTACCATTCCTACATTTACACCGGAATCAAGGAGAGCGGTAAGACTCTCTTTGGTAAAATCATAAAGTGCATCGCATTTTTCATCTGCAGTCATGCCTTCCCAAGCCTTTGGTGCATGCTGCCTCTTAGGGTCAGCCCAAAAATCGGAATAATGGAAATCAATACATACTTTCATACCGTATTGAGTTGCACGCTTGCCAAGTTCAATTGCAGTAGCAACATCATTATTTCCGCCACCATATCCGTTACCATTTTCGTCATACGGATCATTCCACACGCGAAGACGTATATAATTTACACCGGATTGAGCAAGGGTCATAAATACATCCTGTTCTTCACCGTCATAATTATAATAAGTAACACCGCTGTTTTCGTTGACAAGTACAGCAGATGCGTCCATACCACGAATAAAGTCATCGGAAATATTTTCGATAGGTTCTACATAGATAGTAGATTCTTCCGGACCATCTGGTAAAGGAAAAGTAGTGACATCGATTTGTTCATCAGTAGAAGTAGCAGTTATGTCTTCTGTAGTAGTTTCGGTAGAAGTTGCTTCCGTAACTTTGGTTGTCTGGTCTGCCTCGACAGAGGTAGTGCTTTGGGCACCGCATCCTGCAAGAGTGGTGGAAACAAGACTGGCACTAAGACAAAGAGCCAGAAGTTTCGTATGTGTTCGTTTCATAATAAACCCTCCCTGTTTTTATGTTCAATTTTAATGAGAACATTGTATCTGAGCACTTTATGATTATGGTAGAATATGCACACTACGCGCAATATAATGTTCATCGATATTGTGCGATAATCACTTTATGATTCGTGATTATGGTAAAATATGCGACTACAGTGCGATATAATGTCTATCGTTATTATAACATATAAACATAAAATAGAAGGAATATTTAGGAACGATGATTTATTTTGCGTGAAAATAGATGAAATGTACACATATATTTCAAAAGGGAATTGTTACACAATTCCTACAATTCTTGCATAAAACAGTAATTGTATAGCGGATAAAGGGCTAAAAATGGGCATTCCGGGGAAAAGAAAAAATA
>CAYUKO010000035.1:0-29030 GCA_964445375.1 uncultured Roseburia sp. | reverse complement strand
CAGAAATATATTTTTTTGTATATGTCCAATGTGATACAAATTCCGTTCAATCTGGATCGGGTTTATCTTGTTTTTGGACATAGCGACAATATTTTTCCTCTATATGTCCAAACTCTAAAAATGTCGTTCTTGAAACTTAAGGCATATTGACTCATAAGGCACTTAACATACACTACGCTTCGAAATTTGAATGTTCTAATATTTGAATATAGCAACGTTCAACTTGGAAGGAGCGCAGTCAAGTCTGTAAAGCAAAGTCTTAGAGTTTCTTAATGTTTTCTGATGACAGCAGGCAGCCTCCGGAACACTGTTTGAGCAGCCCGGAAAACAAAAGCACGCCACCAAATATTATCAATATAAGGATTAGAACTCTTGCAAAACGAAGGTAAAATATATGAAATTGTGGAACTATATTCTACCAAGAATTCTTGTAATTACTAAAAAATTTATTCTATTCTGCCACTGGATTGTCCATAATGCCCATAAACAATGGTAATTCTGTCTCCATATCCATAATCATATAAAGAAATGGCTGGTCAAAATACATCTCTATGGGTTCTTCCTCAAGTAATGCTGCACTCTCCATTATTGCTACCTCTGTTGCTGCTGCCGCCTCGGTTCCTTCCTCATCTACCTTAACAACTGCCTTCTGCCTTACCAAACTGATATAAATCGGATAACCGCTGTCCGTGGTTCCAATGCTTGAAAAATCTGCCTTTTCTTCATCAAAGGCATCTACTAACCCCATATCCTGCAAGGACTCATTCAATATTTTATCAAAGCTTACTTCAAACTTTGGAAGCTTTATATTCACTATCTGATATGCTCTTTCAGACAAAATATCTGACAGCCCGCTTGCACTCAGATTTGCTGCCACTTCTCGAATCGTTCTGTCACCTTGTGGTAACATGGCAACAAAGGAAAGGTTTCCATCTCTGTAAGGCATAACAATACCCTTTAAATAGTCATTTTCAAAAAACTCATAATTCTCATCATACTGATGCATCATTGGAACCTGAATCGTTTCAGAATCACTAACGTGAAACTCTTCTTCAAAAGTTGTTTCAAGCATAAAGGGATTCTGCCATTTTCCATTGAAATAAAGTGTATTAAATAAAACCATCCTTGTTTCTTTTTCCAATGGCTTCTCTATCATCTGCTGAATCAGTTCATGCGTATTGCTTTCCACCCATTCATTGATTGCATTCATTGCTTCTACGCTAGAGACATCTGTCTGAAACGCCTGTGCATCATAAAAGGATGTAATCTTTCCAATCCATTCATCCTTTACGGTAAATTCATTATCAATCCATGCAGAATTGGCAAGCTCAACCGTAAGACTTTCTGTATCTTGCGGTAAGGTATGCATCATACTATATGACATAACTGTCATATCTTCCTTTGCACCGAGAACATTCTGAAATTCCTGCTTCGTATTCCCTTCAGCACCCTCGCTTGCCATCGTGAGTGCAATATAGGCAGATACTGGTGACAATACCGGATTCGTCTCTTGTATATTCTCCTTAAATAAAGAAAAACCAAACTCCTGAACCGGCTGATATGTAGCGATATTATAGTCGATATCAACCACATCTTGACTGTTCTCTTTCGAGAGTTCCACTACTTCCTCTACATTCTCTTCTTGTGTATCAGCAATCTCATCTCGAACTGGAATATCTCCCCCAACGGTATTACTTCCACAGCCTGCAAGCAGATTGAATACGCTTACTACTGACAATAATGTCATAATTATTTTCTTTTTCATAAGATTCTCCCTTACATAAAACAAAATAGTTTGATAGTTAAAATGAAATATCGGAAATCCTGCTACTGAATTTCCGACATTTCATAAACAAATTTCCATATTCTCGCCTTTCTACTATAGTATCAACAACCTGCATGTCATTTTCTTCGCGCCCCCGCCTGCCTGTCTTCGCTTTACATTCGATGTAAGTCGACAATCGGATTCGTACTTCGAAACCTATGAGCCTTTACAGGTTTCTTTACATAATATATATCGGAAGAAAATGACATTTCTTTATAGCAGACGCTAATTTATCGTTTTGAATCAGACACTTTTTGATGGTATATACCGGTTATAGATTTCCACCTGGTCGTAAATACATCTCCAACTGCTTGTTGAGCCGGCAGTTACGCAGATATAAGGCGTTCCATCTGCAAATACACCATAGCTTACCGCACAGCTGCCAGACTGTACGACGTAACCAGTCTTTGCACACATTACCTCGCCACCTGTATCCTTATCCTCAATTCTACGTAAAAACCAGTTCGAAATGATAATTCCTTCCGGGTGCTCTGTGGTTGGCGTTGTTGTATAGGTATGTGCGGATAAGAACTCTTTGCATAAGTCATTCTGCATTGCCGCTTTCATAATGACAGCCATGTCATAAACCGTACAATAATGATTCTCGTCATAAAGTCCGACACAATTGGTAAAATGGGCACTGTCTGCCAAACCAAGCTCTGCAAGCTTCTCATTCATCATTTCTACAAATGCCTCGTGAGAACCAGCTACATAAGTTGCAAGACCAACCGCTGCATCTCCGCCGGAAGGAAGTACCGTTCCATAGAATAAATCTCGAACTGTTACCTTTTCACCATCTAAAAAACCTACCGAACTACAATCATTCACATACGCATAATCGGTAATATCCAGCGTCATGGTAAAAGTATCATCCAAGTCTGCTTCTGTAATATGCTCTGCTGCCACCAGTACCGTTAACACTTTTGTCATGGAAGCCGGACAGATTCGCTCTTTTGCTGCCATGTCATAAACCGTACAATAATGATTCTCGTCATAAAGTCCGACACAATTGGTAAAATGGGCACTGTCTGCCAAACCAAGCTCTGCAAGCTTCTCATTCATCATTTCTACAAATGCCTCGTGAGAACCAGCTACATAAGTTGCAAGACCAACCGCTGCATCTCCGCCGGAAGGAAGTACCGTTCCATAGAATAAATCTCGAACTGTTACCTTTTCACCATCTAAAAAACCTACCGAACTACAATCATTCACATACGCATAATCGGTAATATCCAGCGTCATGGTAAAAGTATCATCCAAGTCTGCTTCTGTAATATGCTCTGCTGCCACCAGTACCGTTAACACTTTTGTCATGGAAGCCGGACAGATTCGCTCTTTTGCTGCCTTGGAAGCAATAATGGTATCGGTACTCTCATCAATCAAAATCGCATTCGAACTGATTACTTCCTCACTGTAAATGGTCACCGTATCCGATGTTGACGCAAAGCTATAAGCCTGCTGCACGTTTTCCTCTTCCACAGTGCTTGTCTCAACCTCAGAAGTTTCCTCTGTAGTCGTTTGCGCTTCTATGGTTTCCTCTACGCTGCTCTGCTCAACCTGACTTTCTACCCTTGCCTGCATCTGTGTTTCATTGGCTTGTGGATTTCTAACAAGTGCCACTACTGCAGCGATTATGATTATTACCACACCAAGGGCTCCTACTCCTAAGGGCAGAAGCTTTTTAAGCATCTGACGTTGCTCCTCCTGACGCTGCTTTTCTCGTCTCATACGCTCTATTCTCTGCGCACGACGCTCCATTCGTTCTCTCTCTTCATCTCTATTATCTAAAAAAGGTTCCATTTGCCTATCCCTTATATCATACTTTCTTTATAGAATGATAACATTCTTCCTTTGCATAGCTTTTACCATTCTCTGCTAAATCATACGTATTAATTCCATACTTACCAAACAGTTATAATAATACACTAAATACAAACAGGACTGCAAGTAGGCAGAGCAAACCTGTTGTGACAATAAAAAACGCTTATCTTTTTTTGGTTGATAAGCGTTTTTAAATATACTATTTCTTTTTCAAAGGTTTCTTCATTTTTCCTGTTACGGTAACACCATTGGCGGCATTGACCTCATCCATCCATGCATCCTTCCATGCAATAAATGCTTTGTGCTCTTCTTCCTGCAAAATATTAACCGGATGGAATTTGTCGTCATTAAGATTCTCCGCAGCAGTCATTAACGAAATAATTTCCTTTTGATTCTTATCATACAATTCTACCCACAATGCTTCTACCTTGGAATTCACAATTCCCAAATCACCTTTCTCAAGTACCAAAGGCTTCTGACAGCTAATATCTCCACCAGCAAAGGAAAGTGGTGCAATATAGATTCTATCGGAATTAAATGCAATGCCATAATACCAATAACGTGTTGTTGTTGTTTTTCCCTGATAAGTTTGCCATTCCCATGTAGCATATGCAATCGTACATGTCTCTCCTGCTGGAACAATCTTATTCATAACTGCTGTCAATGTCGCTTTATCCTCACCTGACATTGCTTTCTTTTTATTTGCATTTCCCTTTAGCACTACATAGATAGCAACTGCTACAACTACAATAACGCCAATAACAATATAGGTACTTGTACTCATCTTTCTTCCTCCATTTACGACTGTTAATCATTTAAATACGCTTTGTTATATTGCTTTTTTGCACAGTCCAGATACGTAATATCAAAAACCTTACTCTCTGTTGCCATAACTGTGTGTTGAAAAATACCTCCTGTTGTATAATCACGCCATTCTACACTTCGCATATCAGACCACAAATACACTCTTCCATTATGTATAATACCGTTTTCATAAAATTCCATTTTTTGCGGTAAATGAATGAGCGGGTAAAGCCCAATTACTAAGACAAAAAGAATACTTAAAATAACCATAGTCATATTCACAAAATTCTTTCCGCCACCAGATACAGCAAATAAAAATGCCACCAACACTACAACACGTATTACGGTTTCTATATAGATTTTTTTCTTATTGGATTCTGCTTGTGCAAGCTTTTTCCCTAATTTTTCCATAACTGTCACTCCGCTTTCTCACTCTTTGAATTGCGAATCAGATTAATCACAAACCATACAACAGCAAGCAGAATGCAGGCAATCCCTGCAAAGAACATGCCCCTCATCTGAGACATTGATGCCGGCTGTTCAATCATAAGAATCTCTGCATTGGCGAGTTCCTCTTCACTATACTCCCACACCTCTACCAAATACTCATTCAAATACTCTTCCAATTCCGGATCAAGCGCAGAAATAACGCCTTCCACCGAAACTCTTGTTGTCGGTTCGCTTTCACCGTACATGTAATTCCAGGTTTCATCAGCAATAGCTTCCATGCGCTTGCTGTCCTCTGCAAATGACTTTAATACGATAAATGGAAACTCTCCTTCTGCCGGAAGCAAATAATATTCATATGTTTTCTTGCCTCTACTGCGGGAACCATCGCTTCTTTGGGTATAACTTTCCTCACTTGCAATACAGTCATATGCAAACATGACATCTCCCTTAACATGCATGCCTATTTCAGGCGGCTGCTCCAGAAGTGTGTCAAAATCGACTGCTTCTTTCATCGATGCAACCGCCCATTTACCAGTAGTTGCTGCAAGAAACAGACCGATACACAAAATGAATAAAACCCCTCTTGAAAAACTGACTAATACCTTTTTCATTGATACCACTCTCCTTTTTTAAATTCTCCCCCACAAAAAAATATGTTATTTTATTTCTGAAGAATCCTCATACCAAAATTCTCCTAAAAAATAAAATAACATATCTGGCTTTTTGTATCTATACCATTGCACAAATTGTGCTTTTTTGTGTCAAAAATTATCTTTTTTATTTATTATCTGATTATTCATAGATATTGAGAGCGTTGTTATTACAATGTCATCTTTCATTTCCAGATTTAAAGCTCCACCATACTTCTCCGCAAGCTTACGCACAATACCAATACCTAATCCATGACCATTTCCCTGCTTGGTTGACAAAATCCTCTCACCACTGTATTGAAATGGTATCACATAGGAATTCTCAATATAAAGGACAAGCATATAGGAGTTTCCCATAAAGAGCTTTACTGACACACTCCGCTTTCCTGCTTCACACTGTCCCGCAGCTTCCATGGCATTATCTAACAGATTACCAAACATGGAAATTAAATCATTCTCTTTGATAAAATCCAGTTTTAGAAACTGTTCCACAAAAATATCAAGCTTAATACCACTTCGCTTTGCTTTCTCCTGCTTGTCTAAAAGAATTGCTGACAGTACATTGCCTCCACTATAAAACGGCAGTTTCAAATTGCTGTCTAATTCCAGCTGCTGATCTCCTTCTACCTCATCAATCACACGGATAATGGAAGCATTCTCGCCCTTTGATGCAAGTGTTCTGACATTTCGAAAGATTGCATGTACATCATGCATATAACAGCGATACTTCTCGTTCCATACCTCAAGCTCCTTCATACGGTCATCCTCAAGCTGTCTCTTTACTTCTATCAGCTCTTCTTCTTTGATACGATTCAACACCATTCCGTACTTATCCATAATAATAAACATAACCGCATTGGAAAAATATAAGAAGACTGCACAGATGCAGATAAACAGCTGCATTGCCAGATCTTCTGTCATACTCACATACACGTGACTAATGAATATAAACAGGCTTGACAGCGGAATAAAAAGCAAATACCATGCAAACTCCTGACTTCTTTCCACATCTAATTTTTTCGTGTATCGCCCAATCAACAGAATAGTTCCCAACCGAAGCAGATAAACACAAAACAGTAGTCCCACCGTAACACCCTCTATCGGGAAAGAACCCTCAACAGAATATAAAGCAGGATCGGTAAACCATCTTAAAACAAAATAAACGGTTCCCATGACTCCCTCTGCACCTGCTGCCATCACATAAAAAATAAGACCATAAACAATCGCATTTTTCCATGAAATATGGAATTCTATTTTAGCCGCACATATATTCAAAAGCGAAATAAATACCACATTCACCCATATCAGTCCGGCAGAATTTACGCAAAATGTCAGAATTGTGAATCCCGCAAACCACAAAGCAAACCATTTTCCATGATATTTCATGCGAAACATCGGCTTACAGAACCGATACAACATATAGGAGTCTGCAATACAAGCCAAAAAAGAGATTATTATATCCAACATATCCCTATTCTCCCCTCTTTACGTATTTGGAGCAGATAAAACAATCCTTCTGTTCTTGAAATTCCTTCGCCTTACTTCTGCTTATCTGAAAAACATCCTTTATCTCTGCAAGCTGCAAAGCTTTTCCCGTACAGGAACAAAGATACAAAAAATTTATGATATAACTGTCATGAGGCCATCCAAAACCATATTTTTTCAGTATTTCATAAGTTGCTCCCAGCCTCTCATGCAGACGAAGATCCGGTATTTTTCCTTCCTCGTCCGGCTCTAACCCATAACATTCATACGCATGTCTCGTAATATGAACCCTTGTGCTTCGTTTGAATTTTTCTATATATATGATATGTTCTGCCTGAATAAAAAGCTGCTTCTTCCCTGCCTGTACCAGAATTCTTGGAACGCTCTCCTGTTCCTGCATTTTCTTCATGGACTCAGCAACATATTCTCCAATCTGCTGCTCTGACATATTTTTCATGATATAGCGATATGGCTGAACCTCAAAGGTTACAGGCGATGGTTCCACAAAGCCTGTATAAAATACAAGCACAATCCCTGCATCCTTTTCACGAATTTTCCTTGCTACTGTTTCGCCATTCACTCCCTGCATCTGAATGTCAAGAAATATGCCTGAAAACTGTACCTGCTGCACTGCTTTCAACAACTCTTCACCGGATGAAAATTCCTGAAGCTGTATCTCACATTCTTGTTTTTTCGCCTCTATCTGTGTAATCAGCCTCCTTCGATCTAATTCATTATCATCACATATTGCAATTCTTAACATAAATAATAGCCCCTCTGTTATTTTCTGATATTATCTTATCATGGATTGGTCAACTTTTGTTGGGAAATGTCAAACTTCCAAATATCCTCTATATGCCTACCTTTGTCTGATGGATTATGGTATAATAACAAGCAACAAAAATAAATCCAGAAAGAGATATCCTATGCTTTTACAGAATCATAATACGGAACAAATAGATTATTTACAAAACTGGCCGGAACGCTATTATGAGATTCCGACTGCTGCCCAGAGAATGGAAATTCTGGACGCTGCCCAGAAACAGGGGCTTACTACAGATATTGATTATTATCGTAAGACTTTATGTGAGAAACGTTTTTTCTCCAAGAATGCTAAGGGAACTGTTGATTCTTTCCTGAATGCATGGATGATGATAAAGGCTTCGAGTACTGCCGGAGTGTCCTTTTTGCAAAAGAGAAAATTAAGACGCGAATTAGAGACTTATATGGATGCGCTATGTCTGATTCATTATGAGCCTGCCTGTGAAGAAGCGCTTACTGCCCGTACAGAAGAATGGCGTGACTTTGCCAGATACTTTATTCACTCCTGTACAGACAGCAAAACCTATTGTTCTACCCTTTTTGGCTTTGTACCAATCAAAGACTCCGTGATAGCCGAAAAAATTGCTTCCGAAATCATGCAGGTAACGGTTGATTACCCGGCAAAGTTTGGATTAGATTCCGAATTTGCTCCACTTATGCAGGCTATGTGTGAGGTGTATTGTCAAATGATTGAGAATGGAAAAACTTATCTACATCATCTGGCTCAACCTTAGTATGAGGAAGCCGGATGTATTTTCCATTTTCCAGATTCAAATCCTCAAGATTATCTCCCATATACAGCTGATATGCAAGATTTAACATTGCTTTTGCCTGTCCTTCCTTATCATTATAAACCGTTCCTGCCATTTCTCCATTTCGAACTGCCTCCAGTCCAACATCTGTACCATCTATACCAACGATTATCGGCCATTCTTCCTGTGGAATTTCCGCCGCTTTCAAAGCATCAATTGCCCCTAACGCCATATCATCATTATTGGCAAGTACCAGTTCCAAATCCTCTCCATATTCTGCAAGTATATGCGTCATCTTCGTCTGAGCCTGTGCACGGTTCCAGTTTGCAATTGCGTATCCAAGCTTTTCTACCTTGACTCCCTGCTCAATAATGGTTGTTACTGAATATTCTGTACGTACAATCGCATCCTGATGTCCGGCTTCGCCTTCCAATACAATATATTGAAACACGCCATCACCATTCTTATCGACTTTGGAATCCTTCTGAAAAACCTCTGCCGCAATTTCTCCCTCCATAATTCCGGATTCCAGTGCCGTAGCACCTACATAATACAATCGTTCCCAACGTTCCAGATCCTCTTCCACCAATTCTCTGTTAAAGAAAATTACAGGCACATCATTCTTCTCTGCAAGGTCAATAATCGTAGTTGGTTCCGTTCTATCTACGAGATTCACACAGATTACATCACAGCCATCCTCTATCATTTCCTTAACCTGTTCATTCTGCGTTGTCTGACTGTTGGAAGCGTTATACATGTCAACGATGATATCAATTCCCTGATTCTCTTCCATTTCCGTTACATAATTATGAAAATTATCCATGAGCTGGGATACAAATGTGTCATACTGGTTATATACGGTAATTCCGATTTTCATGCTCTTTACTTCTTTTGACTGCATCGTTGCACCACACCCTGTCTGCATACATACTGTCATCAGAAGAATAATACCGATTGCTAAATATTTCTTTTTTCCTGCCATGCCTTTTCTTTCTCCTATTGTACAATGGGAAACAATACCTTTTGATTCTCTGCATCATACAAATTATTCTTATTTACAATTAGATAATCCACTCTATTACTATCCGTTTCTGACAGTCGATACTGAAGTTTTCGGGCAATTGCTTCCATGCTCTGATAGCCCATACTGAAATCATTCGGCACTACAAGCGTATTGATCATTCCTTTATCCAGGTAATAAACCACCTTTTCCGAACTGCCAACACCAAATAAGGCACACTCTTTTCCTTCTCTTTCCGGTCGCTGCATATAATCGACCATCTTCTCCGTTTCCTCATTTCCCAGTGCAATCATAATGTCTACCGGTTCTTTTTCTTCCATTTGCTGCATTCCCCGCAGCTCTATATCCATAATGCCTTCTGTTTCCCACACAATATTTACTTCCTCACCGGAAAGCACCTCTCTTAATCCATCTAACCTTTGCTGCATGGAAAGCTGATTCTGGTTTCCGTATAAAATACCGATTCTTTTTCCTGCAAGTTCGCTTCCATATTCATCCTTGATTGCATTTGCAACAGCTCTTCCAAGCTCTGAATTATCCGGTCCTGTATAAGCATAAACATCCTCCGGATTAATATCTGTTTCTAACAGCATCAACGATACTCTGGAAGAAATCAATTCCATTTCCTTCTTATATTCATCTGCTGAATTCATCTGAACAATAATGCCTTCTGCTCCATTATCCATTTCAAGGTTAATCAGCTCTATCTCGTCCTTCGTGCTTACTGACTGCCCCGTAGAAACATAATTGATATCAATATTATAATCGGCAGCCGCCTGCTCTAAGCCCTGACGAAGGGATGTCCACCTGTCACTGTTGCTATTTATGACAATGACTGACACCTTATGCGATTCCTGCGTTTTTCCAACATAAAGCATGCTGTAGGAAGAACCTGCTATAAACAGTAAAAGAATCAAAATTAAGATACCAAAATAAATTTTATTTTTCGTCATAATCTGATTCCTCCTTCCACTGTCTTACACCTCCACTTTCTAAAAGCTCTACATTCTCTTCGGTGTATTTCATATATGGCAAATGAATCCTTACTGTTGTCCCTTCATCCGGTTTACTTATAATTTCAAGCTTGTATTCATTACCAAAACGCAGTCGGATACGATTGTATACATTAATCAACCCTACACCCGAGCCTTTTTTCCTTACTCTGTTATTTTCTATCAGAAGAGCCTCTACCGTTTCTTCGGGCATTCCAAATCCATTATCCTTTACCTCGATATAGACCTCCTGTCCCATACGGTAGCCGATTACCTGAATCTCACCATCTCCATCCATACCTTCTACACCATAGTAAATCGCATTCTCAAGAAGTGGCTGCACCACCAGCTTTACCGTACAACAATCAAGAACGGCTTCATCAATACAGAAATCTACGGAGAATCGATTCTTATAACGTACCTTCTGAATATTCATATAATTCTGCGCATGTTTGATTTCATCCTCCAGACGGATAATCGTCTTGCCACGGCTTAAGCTAATACGGAAAAGACTTGCCAGCTGTGTAATCATAAAAACAGCCTCTTCATACCGTTCTCCTTCTATCATCCATACGATAGAATCCAGCGTATTATATAGAAAATGTGGATTAATCTGCGATTGTAAGGCATCCAGTTCACTTTTTCTTTTCTCTTCCTGTTCCACTAAAATATCATGCATCAGCTTTCTTAACTGCTCCACCGTAGAACGAAGTGTTTTACCAAGATGCTCTACTTCCAAAGAACCTCCAACATAAATATCCGGCTTCATATTTCCGGCTTCCCAGTCCTTAACGGAATCGTTGAGTTTCTTTAACGGCTTGGCAATTCTTGCTGACACAAGCTGATTAATCGCAATAATCATAAGCATAGCCAGTGCGACCAGTAGAATCACCAGGGAACGCATACCGGAAAGTCCCATATTAAAGGCGCTAAGCGGTACTACACTGACAATCTTCCAGCCTGTATAGCTTATGGTTTTTACTGTAACCAGTCTTTTTTCACCCTGAAATTCTTCCTGAACCGTTCCATCCTCATACTGAACTGCTTCCAGATTATTTTCCTCATAGAGATTGTTATATATGAGCTTCTGCTTTGGGTGATAAATGATCTCACCGGTGTTATCCATAAGATAAATATACTCTGAGGTATAATCTGCGTTTGCCTTTTGAAGAAGCTGCTCAATACTACTGTAATTCATGTCAACGAGCAGTACTCCCCTCGTTGAATGCCCATTACTGGTCAACTCTACTGCCTGACTTAGTGAAATGACCCAATAATACCGATAGCTTTGATTATCAAATAAGTTCTGTACATGTGGTGTGGAAAAGTGTATGATTTCCAGCTTCCCAAGCGCATCGGTAAACCATTCCTGTCCCGTGACATCAAGATTTTCCTTCTGCGTTGCAACTGGCGCAGCACAGACCAATTCGCCGTTGTTGGTATAACATGCAATGCTAATCAGATTATCCTTGTTCGCTTCATATAAAAGTGTCATTTCTTCATCCAAAGTATCGGTTGCCAAATCTTTTCCCTTAATGACACTATAATTCATTGCATCTGAAATGCGTCGCATATTTCTTAAATAAGACTCCAAATTAATGGCAGTCTGATCTAATAACTGCTCCGAATTCTGAATGGTCGTATCCTTCATCCTGCTTACAAACTGGTTATATAGTGAGGTTCCTAATATTCCCATACTCAAAATAGATACGATTGTAAAGGAAATGGATATTGTTACCTGAATGGACTGCGGTTTAAAATTTTTCCCTACATATGAAATTAGTCGGTGATACAATTCTGTTATCTTTCTCAATTTTTCTCCACTTTACTTGCTTTGTATTTTGAGGGCGACATGCCAAACTGTTTCTTAAATGCGTAACTAAAATAGTTTGCATCCGAATATCCCACTTTTTCTGCAATAATATATGTTTTCTCGTTTCTGGTCAGCAGAAGGTCTACGGCTTCCTCCATTCGATAATCCGTGAGATAATTAATAAAGGTCTTACCTGTTTCCTTTTTAAAAATGGTGGAAAAATACGCCGCACTTACATTCAAATGGCTACAGACTGTTTCAATACTAAGGTTCTGATCGGAATAATGTTCTTTCACATAATCGATTGCCTTTTCTACAAATGCCTTTGTCGTATCCTGTCTCTCATGCAATACCTGATTCTGCATTTTACAACAATAATCATCCAGCCACTGTCCAAGCGCCTGTGGTGATTCTAACTGCATTGCCTGCAAATATACATCGTTATTTTCGCCAAATATATCCTCCAGATTCATCTGATTATTCGCACCAAATCGAAAGATTTCCGTAATCAGCTCCATAACCAGAATCCGATACTTCTGCAAGGACATCTTATTATTGATCATCTGAGAAATAAATTCCTCTATGGCTGTATGCAACGGCTTAGCATCTCCAAGCTTTATTTTTCTTAAAATATCTTTGATGTATGGCTCTTCCCATGGAATATCTGCATTCTCCTGTGGATCCATCTCTGCAATATTGATTGCTCTGGTATTTCCATATAGCACTCTGTATGAGATAGCACTTTTGGCTCCCTGATAGGATAATGGCAATTGCACCGGCTGATTACAAATATGACCTATACCGGCAGTTACATATGCATGACATACCCTTTTTGCCATTTTACATATCTTATCCATAGTGTCAGTAAAGCGTGTCATGGACTCTTTATCGGGAATCTGCGTAATAATGATGATATCACGCAAATATGTCATAACCTTACTATTCCATACCCCTTCCAGCTGCTCTTCTGCAAGCCTTTTTACCGATACTGCAAGTAAATAAGGCTCCATCGTGTTCTCTGCTTCCACATTGGTTTTACTTATATGTAGTATTGTAATCACATAATAAGAACCTGTTAATTCTATCTGATAATTCCTGGCATATCGTTCTATTAAATCCTCCGAAAGTCTGCCATCAATTAAGGATGTATAGAAGTTCTCCTGAAGTACAGGCAGACTTTCCATATAATAATCCCTAAGCTTGTCAATATTTCGCTTTTCATCCAGTTCCTTATCAAGATTTGCTTTTATCCGTTCAAATACTTCTCGTAATTCATTGGAATTAATTGGCTTTAAAATATATTCCTCTGCCTCTATTTTGATTGCTTCCCTGGCATATTCAAATTCATCAAATCCTGAAAAAATAATGACCTTAATCCTGGGATAGAGTTCTTTTAACTTTTTGCAAAGTGTCAATCCATCCATATATGGCATCTTAATATCCGTCATGACTACATCAACTTGCAGCTCTTCTGCCATTTCCATGGCTTCTACTCCGTTTCTGGCATAACCGGCAATATGAAATCCCATACTTTCCCAATCTAGCTTTTTCATGATTACCTGAAAAACATCTTCTTCATCATCCACCAATAACACAGAATATTGATTTCCTACATTCCCCATACTTTTCCCTCAACTCTTATCTGTTAGCATCCATACTTGTCATTCATACGTTTCCATAAAATACCTAAGATTACTGTACATACAATAATCTCTGCCACTGCAATATTTATGTTCACAAATAATAAAATACCCATAATCAACGTTGCTGCTCCGAAGAAAAGCATCAGCTTTCCTGCCTCAACTGCATATGCTTTTTCATCCTTTAATACTGCCTGATTGCGTCCTCTGATGGTTGTCGCATCCTTCGTGACAATCAATCGGATTCCATAATACATACAAATAACAACTAATAATGCAGGAATGCCTGCTAACTCAAATATCTTTTCTACTGTCATACAATCATCCTCCCCTTTGTATATAGACGTAATAACGGCTGGGATATCTTCTCCAGCCGTTACCATTATAATATATTGCCTATTTCTTTGCTATATACTTTCTAATATCTAAGGAAATAGCTACAAAGATTACAATACCGATTGCTATGTACTGTGCGTTTGCATCTACTCCAAGATACTGAAGTGCAGCCTTCAATAACTCGAATACCGCAACACCGATAATTGCCGACGATACTTTACCACGTCCACCTGTTACCGATACACCACCAATGGTACATGCTGCAATTGCTTCCATTTCATATCCATATCCAAGCTGTACGGAAGCACCACCAGCCTTTGCACCTAACATAAATCCTGCTAAACCATACATAGCAGCTGCCTTCATGTAAATCAATACTAATGTCTTCTTTACAGGAACACCGGCTACTTCTGCTGCCTGAGGATTTCCACCGATTGCATACATATATTTTCCATGACGAGTCATATTGAAAATAAACCATGTAATCGCTGCAACAATAATCGCTATCCAAATCAGATAATTGATACCAAGGAACTTACCATTTGATACGTTTGTATATTCCTTAATATATCCTCCAAGTGGAGTTGCATTGGTATAGATTAATCCAAGACCATAAACGATTTCCATCATGGCAAGTGTTGCAATAAATGGCGGTACATTTAAGTATGCAATAAAGAATCCTGTAATGGTTCCAAATGCTGCACAAATGAGCATAACAATGAGTAATGCTACAAATACATTCAAAGGTTCCATATCCGGGAAGAACTTTCCGGAATAATCTATACGCTGTAATAATGTACCTGCAATACATCCGCCAAGTCCAATCATACGTCCTGCAGAAAGGTCACAGCCTGCTGTAATAACACAGCCTGCAATACCAAGTGCAATAACAAGTCTGGAACTCATATTCATAAGGATATTCATGAAATTGTTTGTTGTAAAGAAGTTATCTGATGTAAAACCGGTATAGATAACCAATACAAACATTACAATGATAACTCCATTATTAATGAAGAAATTTTTAATTTTCTGCTGTTTTGTCTTTATCATATTTATTCCCTCCTACATCAGAATTTCGTTGCAAAGCTCATGACATTAGCCTGTGTCATTTCTTCCGGTTTATCAATCTCTCCGGTGAGCTTGCCGTTACACATAACGCATACTCTGTCTGCCATACCAAGAAGTTCTGACATTTCTGAAGAAATCATGATGATTGCCTTTCCCTGCTTTGCAAGGTCGTTCATAATTTCATATATTTCATGCTTTGCACCTACGTCGATACCTCTTGTAGGTTCATCCATGATCAATACATCCGGGTCATTTGCAAGCCATCTGGATACGATAACCTTCTGCTGATTACCACCTGACAGGTTTGCTATATGCTCTTTCATATTCGGTGTCTTAATACTAAGCTTTTTAATACTGTCATCCACAACCTGATTGATTCTGCCATGATCCAATACGAATCCCAGCTTTAAAAACTTATTATAAACAGATACTCCTACATTATCTTTAATGGACAAGCATCCAAAAATTCCGTTTCCACGTCTGTCTTCTGTGATTAGTCCGATTCCTGCATTCATGGCATCAATTGGATGTTTGATTTTCACCTTTTTGCCATGCATATAGATTTCGCCGGAAGCAACTTTACGAATACCAAAGATTCCTTCCATAAGTTCTGTTCTTTGTGCTCCTACCAGACCACCAAATCCAAGGATTTCACCTTTTCGCAATTGGAAGCTTACATTCTGGAAGGAATTTGCATGTATGGAAGAAAGATTCTTTACTTCCATGATTACTTCACCTGGCTTGCTGTCCTTTGCAGGATAAACATTTGTTAACTCTCGACCAACCATCTTGGCAATAATCTGATCTGTGGTCAATTCTGCTGCTGACCAGGTTCCTACATAAGTACCATCTCGCATAATGGTAATGTCATCTGCAATACGCTTGATTTCATCCATTTTATGAGAGATATATACCATGGCAACGCCTTTATCACGTAAATCATTCATAATTCTGAATAATGCTTCTACTTCATTATCCGATAAGGATGAAGTCGGTTCATCGAAAATAACAACCTTTGCCTGCTGGGAAACAGCCTTTGCTATTTCTACTGACTGCATCTGTCCGATTGACAGTGTACCAAGCTGTGCCTTTGGATCAAAATCCATCTTTACTTCTTTTAACCATTTCTCGGTCTCTGCATACATTGTCTTGTGGTCAATGACTTTAATTGGTCCAAAATTCTTAGTCGGAAATCTTCCCAAATAGAGATTCTCTGCTACGCTTCTTGCAGGTACCGGCTGTAATTCCTGATGTACCATGGCAATTCCACGTTTCATTGCTTCATCGGGATTATTAATAACAATCTTTTCTCCATCCAGATAAATTTCACCTGCATCCATCTTATAAATACCAAAGAGGCATTTCATCAGTGTAGACTTTCCTGCACCATTTTCACCCATTAATGCATGAACTGTACCGGGACGAAGTGATAGCTGAACATGATCAAGTGCTTTTACACCAGGAAATGATTTGCAAATGCCCTTTAATTCCAACTTATACTCAGCCATTTTTCTCCTCCTTTATTCACACTTTTTAAAAAGTGCGGATGCCGTATTACAACACCCGCACCTATTTCTAATTTTCTCTGGTTACTGCTAAAAACTTTTGACTGTCTTACTTAACCATATCAAGGATTTCCTGTGCATTATCACTTGTTACCTTTACATAGTCACAGCCAATGTAATAGTCATTTGTTTCACCGTTTACAAACTTGATTGCTGCATCTGCTGCACTGTGAGACTGTGAGAAATGGTCATTGAATACAGTACCTGTCATCTTACCATTGATTACATTTTCAAGCGCTTCTGATAAAGCATCAACACCTACAAGGTAGATATCTTCACCTACTACTCTGCCTGCTGATTCGATAGCCTGTAATGCACCAAGTGCCATAGCATCGTTGTTACAGAATACAACTTCAACCTTCTCGCCGTACTGTCCTAATGCATTTGCTACGATCTGCTGTGCCTGATCCTGCTGCCAGTTTCCTACCTGATCAGAAAGACATTCTACTTCAATACCAGCATCTGTAAGAGCCTTTACAGAGAACTCTGTACGATACTGAGCGTCTACGTTTTCCGGATCACCTTCTACCATGATGTACTGAATCTTGCCATCCTGATTAAGGTCAGCTGCATCGCCAAGGTCTACGATCATTTCACCCTGCATAGTACCAGACTGACGAGCATCACAACCTACGTATGTAACATTCCATCCGTTGTCTTCCCATCTCTGCTCTTCTGCTGCATCCGGCTCACGGTTGATATATACAAGAGGAATATTAGCTGCTACTACCTTATCTGTAATCGTTTCTGCTGATGAAGAGTTAACCGGATTAATGATTAAAACATCAACGCCTGCTGCGATAAAGTTATCAATCTGTCCTGTCTGTGTAGCCTGATCGTTTGCACCATCAACGATTGTGATATTTTCTTTTGCAAATCCCTGGCTAACTAAATAGTTCTCAAGTTCTCCACGGAATAATGTCATGAAGTTATCAGAGAACTGATAAATACATACACCTACCTTCTTGCTTGCAAGATCGCCTGTTGTTGCATCGGCTGCTGCCTGAGCTGTATCTGCTGCATCAGCTGTGCCTGTTGTTGCACTCTCTGTTGCTGTATTGTCTGTGGTTTTTGCATTATCTGTACTGCTGCCACATCCTGTCATCATTGTTGCTACCATTGCTACTGCAAGAATTACGCTAACTACCTTCTTCTTCATTTTGTTGAACCTCCCTAATTTTTATTTTATAATTACTAGCTACATGTTAAATTATAACAACAATTCCTTCAAAAAACATACAATATTCTTCTATTTTTCTTAAAAATCCTACTGTTTTTATAATTTCTTTGTGCATATTTTCAAGAATATATACAACTCTTATCCTAATGCTTTTAAGCCTCTTCGGTATTTCTGCATCTCTTCTTCCGTAAAACTTTCCCGAATCTGTTGTAACTCATCCAATGCCTTTCTGCGCTCTTTCGGCAAAAAGGCACTCATGGGATAAAAATTAGAAACTGTATTTGCAAAAAGACGGGTACGAATCTGAAGATGTTCTATAAATGTCTCCAACTCTTCTATCCTTTCATGTTCACCGGCAGGAATAAACTTCCCTTCCTTTGCATGCTCATATAATCTGGTATCCGGAAAAAGAGTCAACGAATCCACATGAATAAAATAAGGATTCAGCTTGCTAAACAGCCTTGCACTGTTTATCGCATTCTGGTAGCCTTTTCCTGCTCCGGCAAGTCCTGTCATATATACAAAATAATATTCTATGCCTGCCTCATCAAGCTTCCTGCACTGTTCTAAGATATCCTGTGAAGTGTACCCCTTATTGGCAAGTAATAAAGTCTCATCATCTCCGCTCTCTACACCAATACTAAGACCATTTACCCCCATAGCACGAAGCTTTTGTAACTGCCAGACTTCCTTATTCTTAATGTCTCGAATACTTGCAAACATGGCTATTGTCTGGCATTTAATCAGATAGTCACGTACCGTTAGCACATATGGCTTTAGCTTCTCATAGCTTAAGGCAAATGGATTGGCTCCTGTTAAGAAAATTCGCCTCGCTCCCGGCTGATACTGTTTAAGCTCCGCCAAATCCTCTTCAAATTCTGATAATGGGGATAAACAAAATGGTTCGTCTTTATATAAATTGCAAAAGCTGCATTGCTGATACGTACATCCCGATGTCAACTGAATAATATATGAATTGGCTTCATAAGGTGGTCTCCAAGTTCTTCCTGTAAAATGCATACTCTACATCCATCCTTTCTCAAATGATGAAAGTAGCATACCGTGACTCAATTTTTCCCACAAGTACTGTCTTTTTATACGGATAGTATCATTTTTCATACTATTGAGTTTTGAGCGAACGTATGATAAGGTCTGATTATATTGCATAAACAATAGGAAGGATGGCTATTCCTCATGGCTGAAAATAAATTTACACAGGAAAATACACTGGCTCGTTGCGTGCCTATGAGCAAATTGCAATCGGTAATTGCTGGAAAATGGAAAATTATGATTTTATGGTATATTACGTTTTATAAAGTACAGCGCTTTGGCGAACTGATGCGCCGCCTGGATGGAATCACGCAGTCTACGCTGACAAAACAATTACGTGAATTAGAGAATGACGGATTCATCCATCGAGAAATCTACAAAGAAATTCCCCCAAAGGTCGAATATACTCTGACCGAATTGGGGGAAAGCTTTATTCCAGTATTGCAGACCATGATGGTCTGGAGTGAACAACATCTTTGTCCAGATTATAAAAATCCATATTTGAATGACTGATTTATGCGCCTACATCCAACAATACTTCTTCCGATATGCCTGTGGTGAAATACCTTTTTTCTTTTTAAAGGTATTCGAAAAATAAGAATAATCACGAAATCCCACTCTTTCCATAATATCAATAAGTGGAATCTTCGTATCTCTCAGCATCGTTGCCGCAAACTCAATCCTTATTCGCGTTATATACTCCATAACGGTTTCACCGGTATATTCTAAAAAACGCTTCGACAAATCGGTTCTATTCATCTGAAATTCTTTTGTTAATTCTGCAATTGTTATTTTCTTACTGACATTACTTTTTAAGTATGCCACGATTCTCTGCATCTCTTTCTCCTGCGCATCCTGCTCATTTTCACAAGGAAAAGTCTTTTCTTCCGTAAGTGTGCTACAGATAGAAAGACTCTCTATCAGAAAACTTCTGCTCTTGCAAGCCCAGTGATTATTATCCTGCTTCGTAATCTGCTCCTGAAAACATTCCATCAAAAACGCTATCCTCTCTATCGCATCCAAAGAAGGAAAAAGAATGGCATCGTTCTCCTTCTCTCTCCTCATAAATGCCATCAAAAAATAATGATCCTGTTGCTGTGTTATATCAAAGCTCTCTGACTGTGTGCGAATATTTTCAAAATCAAATGCACCATTTATGACAGAAGGATGAAAGAGAATTCCTTTTACCTGAACATTCTCTGATACATACAGCCTTTCCTGCTCGTTCATGCATAGCAGCATCTGTCCATCAAACAAAATCTTTCTTCCCTCTAAGACAAACTCTCCTTGTTCTGCGTACAATAATAGTAATGCAAATCGCAAATCTCTAAGTTCTGTACTATCAAATCCATTTCCCTGATAGTATCCCAGCTCTAATGTGAAATACCCATGATATTCTTCTGTATATATGTTCATGATGTTCTCCATCCCTTCGATGTCTATATCCGGTTATTATCTTACTGCGTAGACAATCCCCTATATTCCTATATTATAAGCATTATCAACATTTGTCCATTTCTATATGAAAACTGATAATCCTACAACCTATAATGACAATCCTTCATTTCCATTCCTACACAAATGTTTATACTGATTTTATAGCAAATTTCCAATATATCTTTGCGGGAGGTACTTATGAACAAGACAAACTTATTTCTCATTATGATTGTGACTGCCCTTTCTTGCAGTGGCTGCCAGCAAACGGAAGACATTTCCAAAAATACCAAAGGTACGATAGAAATCATTTCTGATTTTTACAGTCCGGAACTGGACAAAAATTATACCGTTACTGTTTACTTACCACCAAATTATGCAAAAAGCGAACTTTCTTATCCGGTTATCTATATGTTTGACGGTCAAAATCTCTTTGATTCGGAAACCGCAACCTATCATAAAGAATGGCAAATTGATGAAACACTGGACTCTCTCTATGCGCAAGAAAAAACAGAAGGTTTCATTGTAGTAGGTGTGGATTCCCTTACAAACCGTACCGTAGAATACAATTTATATACACAAAATTCTATGATGCAGGGCGATGGAAAAGCTCTTGAGATGGGAGATTTTTATGCAAATACCTTAAAGCCATATATTGACGAACAGTACCGCACATTACCTGAGCGGGAAAATACCGGAATTATTGGTTCTTCTTATGGCGCCATTGTAGCATCCTGTACCAGTATCTCCCACCCTGATACCTATGGTTTTGTCGGACTGTATTCGTACTATGACAATCAAAATCCTCAAAAAATGAGAAAATACTTCACTGAAAATATGACTACAGATACGTTTGGCAGTACTCCTATTTATTTCTTTGCTGCATCTAGTGATTTTGCCAAAAACACCACTGAAATCGCCTTTCAAACAGCAAAAGACAACGGCCTAACACGCATTAACTATGAAATTGCAGAGGGCACACATGATGAGTATTCCTGGGGCGCACACTTTGCATCCTGCCTTGCCTTTTGGGAGTGGATTTAATTAGTAGCTAAAAAGCATAGAGGACGGCTGTTACCTCCCTCTATGCTTCTCTTTCACCAGTTTCTCATGATAAAAATAGTTCTTGTATTTTATACTTTCTCTACTACAATATTCTTCTAACTCCGTCGTCAGTTGCTCCCAATATGCCTCATCATTTTGTATATATATACTTCTGTATGCATTACTCCACTTAGAATAATGAGAATCTATATACTGTAGAATCGTCTGCTTATAGCTCCCTCTAAGATTCAGATTCTCAAACCAGTATTCATGCACAGAATCTTTTGTCTCCTCAATAATCGCTTTCCAGTCTGTGATATAGGGGAAAATAGGAGACATGAATAAAACCGTATCAATTCCAGCCTGATGTAATTCCTGCAATGCCTTTATCCTGTCCAAAATACTGCTTGCACAATCCATATCTGCCCGAAATTTCTCATCTAATGTATTGATGGAAACAGCTACCTTAAGATTCGAAAACTGCTTTAACAAATCAATATCTCTTGTAACAAGGTTTGATTTCGTCGAAATGGTAAGCTCACACTCTGCATTTACAAGCTGTTCTAAGATTCCTCTGGTCACTTTGTACTGTTCCTCAAATGGATTGTAGCAGTCTGTCACAGAGGATAAAAATACCGATTTGCCTTTTACTTTACTGACATTAATGTCATTTTTGCATTCTTTTATATCAACGAAGCTTCCCCAGCTTTCTGTGTGCTTCGTGAATCTTTTCATAAAGCTGGCATAACAATATTTGCACGCATGCGGACATCCCACATAGGGATTAATTACAAAATCGCTTGCTGGAAGATTAGATTTGGTTAAATAGTCCTTTGTCATAATCTTTTTTACACAGACATCCATTTATCGAATCACTCCTCCATGAAAATAGCATTCATAGATTTTCTCATCCAGATAAAAGATTTCTTCATAACCCTGAAACCAGACAAATTCACCCTCAACCTTGCAATGATAATGATAATCTCCCCTAGTAAAAATCTTAGGACCTCGATAAGGCATATCTGTTGAAACCTGATATAAAGCTTTTTTTAGGAAGTCACTGCTGAAATGTTCTCCTATTACTCTTCCCGAATAATTCATGCACCAAATCGGCTGCGTATCAGTCCACACAGCTTCCTCACCAGAAAATCTCTCTCCACCTAAATATGTGTCATAATACAGATAATCCTTTTCCTGATAGCAAAAATCATGAGAAGCAGGCCTTGATGGTGTGGTTTCCTTTGCGCTTCCAGCATATGTATTTCGCTTTGCCCTTAATAAGAAATCTATCACAGAATCTATATCCAGATCTGCTTTTCTACTCAATAATATATTACAGGCATCATCATCCTTCACAAGCCGGTCAATTGTCACACCATACAATTCACTTAGCAAAATCAAGCCATTTAACTCAGGAACCGCCTGCCCATTCTTCGTGAATCTTTTCATAAAGCTGGCATAACAATATTTGCACGCATGCGGACATCCCACATAGGGATTAATTACAAAATCGCTTGCTGGAAGATTAGATTTGGTTAAATAGTCCTTTGTCATAATCTTTTTTACACAGACATCCATTTATCGAATCACTCCTCCATGAAAATAGCATTCATAGATTTTCTCATCCAGATAAAAGATTTCTTCATAACCCTGAAACCAGACAAATTCACCCTCAACCTTGCAATGATAATGATAATCTCCCCTAGTAAAAATCTTAGGACCTCGATAAGGCATATCTGTTGAAACCTGATATAAAGCTTTTTTTAGGAAGTCACTGCTGAAATGTTCTCCTATTACTCTTCCCGAATAATTCATGCACCAAATCGGCTGCGTATCAGTCCACACAGCTTCCTCACCAGAAAATCTCTCTCCACCTAAATATGTGTCATAATACAGATAATCCTTTTCCTGATAGCAAAAATCATGAGAAGCAGGCCTTGATGGTGTGGTTTCCTTTGCGCTTCCAGCATATGTATTTCGCTTTGCCCTTAATAAGAAATCTATCACAGAATCTATATCCAGATCTGCTTTTCTACTCAATAATATATTACAGGCATCATCATCCTTCACAAGCCGGTCAATTGTCACACCATACAATTCACTTAGCAAAATCAAGCCATTTAACTCAGGAACCGCCTGCCCATTCTCCCACTTGCTTATGGTCTGCCTTGCAATTCCAAGCTTATCCGCAAGCTGCTCCTGCGAATAGCCATTTTGCTTACGCAAAAGCTGTAGTTTTTCTTCTAATCTCATGCCAAATCACCTCTTACTTCATTATAAAGGATGCAAAAGCAAGATACCACCACCGCAAGAAGACAAAAATGTAAATAAGAGAATACAAAAATCCTGAGATAGAGTTTTCCTCCATCTCAGGGAAAAGTTTATCTCTCCTATTCACAGATGTTGTGTCGGAGCTATCGAGTCACAAAAGTTGTTCTAAAGACTGTCTCATTCTTCGAAACTCATTTAATGAACAATTCATCAATCTTGCAGCATCAACTTCCGTAATCGTTTTTTCTTCAATTGCTTTTACTAATAAACGAATATTCTGTTCTTTTGCATATTCCATTTTTTCATCTTCAAAAAGCTTACCAACCTTTGTCATAGAAATCAACCTCCTTATTTCATCGGCGTACTCCGCTTTGATTACTTTATCCGTAAATACAGCTATTCCAGACAAAATAAATATTCTTGTTTCTTCATCCGGAATCTGTGAAACCATATCAATAGCCATTTTAATAGATTTATTTTTCTGTTCATTTCCTTTATAAGTTAATGGAAGAATAATAAATTCCATTAATTCTTCCTCCGTAAAAGGTATATTGTTTTTTAGCTTTTCTAAAAGACGCTCAGATATTTCTCTTGAATTAAGTTCAGATAAATAAGCACATTCTATCTTCAAACTTAAACATCCAGCATTTAATATATCCGTAGTCTGTGAACGTTCTACGTCCGCAGTGTAAATCACAATCATTCGAACAGAAATATCTTTTTCCCATTCCTTACTATAATATTCAACTACATGATTAATATATTGAATATACTTATGCTTATTTTCTTTTTTATATGTACTTTCATAATCAATAATTGCAATTGTATCATCTTCCAAAAGAAATACATTATCAATTCTCAGCTCATTAGCCTTAATCTGAGGAATATTGGTTGGCAAAACCTGTTTTACAGATGGCATCCTCAATCCATATACATTCAACGATTTTCCCTTAAATCGATCCGCAAATAATTTCGATGTGATATCCTTATTTTGATAAGCGATATAGCTCATTTTTCTTTCCTTTCTCCGTCAAACAGACTTCATGCAAAGAACACAAAATAAGAATAAAAAATAAATTATTATTATATTCTTATTATAACACACTTATGTCCGTTCCTCAATCTCGCAAATACTATGGTACAACTGCACTCTTATAAAGCTTTTATTTTCAACTATGTAACTATTTCTATTTATTCTTCTAGTTCATCGCCTTTAGCGCCTGATAGATTACTCTTCCATCTTCTCTGCCAAAACTTTTTATTGCTCCAAGATAAAGCATCTTCTTTTGGCTTAAGTTGATTTCATCCAAAAGCATCATAATTTGTTCTGTCATACTCTCATACTTTGTTTGTAAAAACACCGACTCCAATTTACTCCGAAAAGCTTTGCGTTGCTCATATTTAGCATATTCTTCCCCTAAATCCAACTGCTTCATACAATTTTGAATCCAGACTCTTCTCTCTTTATCCTCTGGCATACTCAGCAATGAAAGCCCGGTTTCAATATCAGGTGCAAGTACTACATTACGTTTCATACCTTCATTCTGCTTCCAAAAATCTATTAATGCCCGATACCCTTTATCCTTACTAATAATTGCAATTTCTCCTTCATACCCTTGACCGAATATGGCTCCTAACTTTGTTGCAATGTAAAAATCCAATGCATTTTTACCAGTATTCTTTAGCTTACAAATCTGAAAATCACAACCTGTATCAAAAATCAATTTCATATATTCCGCATGTATCTTCCTGCAACAATCACTATAAAAGATATATAGTGAATCTTGACAATTCAGATGATGAATGCCTTTCAAGGATTCTATTCCTCTATTTTCATAGTCAATCATTATGATTGCCATTTTATATTTCCTCATTTCGTTTATCTTTATTTAATACGTTTATGCGTATCATAACATTTAAGAAAATGCATGTCAATATAACATGCATTTTCACTATTATTTTTCTGACATTGCCTGTATATAACCAAGTAAACGGTTTTTCTCGTTCTGATTGAATTTATGAAAAGCTTCCAAAATAAGATAATCATCCGATTTCTTATCAACAACAACGTAATCCAATTGCTTATAATTACTTTTTTCTACACCAGATAGTAATTCATATGGCGAAACCTTCAACACATCACATATCAGCATAATCTTATCTGACGCCGGATTTGTTTTCTTACGCTTCCAATCACTGATAGTACTTTGTGATATTCCCGTCAGTTCTGAAAATTCCTTTTGTGTTATTCCTTTTTCCTTTAATAATTCAAAGATACGTTCACTAATCAACATACATTCCTACTACCTTTTCTTCATTCGTGAGTTTATTATACTAAAAGGATTGCAAAAGAGACAGCTTTTTTTCGATTTCATCTCTTCTTCCATTGCAGACATTCCTTCGGACACGCCCCAATGCACTGTCCGCATTTGATGCATTCCGTAGAAACGGAAATCTTCTCCGGTGGCAGATTTACCGGGCATGCTTTTTGACAGGCCATGCAGGAAATACATGCTTCCTTTTCCCAATGTATCTGTACGAGACTAAAGCGGTTAAACCAGCCATAAATTGCCCCTAGTGGACACAGATACTGGCAGAAAGGACGATACACTTTCATGGATAATATCATCAGAAATATAAGTACACCTAACTTCCAGTAAAACAAACCACCTGCCTGTGAACGAAGCTGTTCATTGGCGCTTAACAATGGAATTGCTCCCATCAAAGTACCGGACGGGCATAAGAACTTACAAAAAGCCGGAACCTTTGCAAAGCCAGTGAATAAAAAAACAGAACCTATGATGACCAGCCCAAAAAGTGTAAGATACTTTCCATATTTTAAGATGGCATGATACGGCAACTGCTTTCTTTTTCGAAACATATCAGCATAATCTTATCTGACGCCGGATTTGTTTTCTTACGCTTCCAATCACTGATAGTACTTTGTGATATTCCCGTCAGTTCTGAAAATTCCTTTTGTGTTATTCCTTTTTCCTTTAATAATTCAAAGATACGTTCACTAATCAACATACATTCCTACTACCTTTTCTTCATTCGTGAGTTTATTATACTAAAAGGATTGCAAAAGAGACAGCTTTTTTTCGATTTCATCTCTTCTTCCATTGCAGACATTCCTTCGGACACGCCCCAATGCACTGTCCGCATTTGATGCATTCCGTAGAAACGGAAATCTTCTCCGGTGGCAGATTTACCGGGCATGCTTTTTGACAGGCCATGCAGGAAATACATGCTTCCTTTTCCCAATGTATCTGTACGAGACTAAAGCGGTTAAACCAGCCATAAATTGCCCCTAGTGGACACAGATACTGGCAGAAAGGACGATACACTTTCATGGATAATATCATCAGAAATATAAGTACACCTAACTTCCAGTAAAACAAACCACCTGCCTGTGAACGAAGCTGTTCATTGGCGCTTAACAATGGAATTGCTCCCATCAAAGTACCGGACGGGCATAAGAACTTACAAAAAGCCGGAACCTTTGCAAAGCCAGTGAATAAAAAAACAGAACCTATGATGACCAGCCCAAAAAGTGTAAGATACTTTCCATATTTTAAGATGGCATGATACGGCAACTGCTTTCTTTTTCGAAACACGGGTATCTTATGCAGCAAATCCTGCACGAGTCCGAATGGGCAAAGCCATCCACATACAAAACGACCAAAAATACTTCCGAAAACAAAGAAAAAGCCCAGCACCGCAAATGGTACTTCCAGATTCTTCTTATTCAAAGCCGACTGTAAAGCTCCAAGGGGACACGAAGCCAGTGCTCCGGGACAAGAATAGCAGTTTAGTCCGGGAACACAGGCGTATTTTAGAGAACCTTTATAGATTTTTCCATGGAAAAAGCCATACAGATAGCCATTTGTTATGATGGTATATAATACTTGAAAGAATAAGCGTATCTTAGTCAGTCGAAATCTCTTCATATTCGTTTTCCTTTTATCCAATTCCAATGCATTCCAGACAAATCATAACAGCCTTTTGATACATATCGGCAAATTGCTCCCTATAGCCGCCAAGTGCCAGAAAAACCACGCCAATTATCAGTCCAACAGTCCATAACGGTATTTTTTTAATAATGCTACTCATTTTCTGCCAAAAGGTCATTGATGATTTCCTCCCAAGCCTCTTTCGACTGTGCCCCTACCACATAGCCCATCACTTCGCCTTCCTGATTTACGAAAAAGGTCGTAGGTACGGAATCAATCGCTCCAACCAGATTAATATAAAGGGACTGGTTTAACAGCAAATGCGAATAGTTTGCGCCAGTCTGCTCGATTAAGTCCTTCGCATTGGTAATATCTTCTTCTCCTGCATCCTCTGCCACATCACTGATAATTCCTATGATCTGAAAATCTGATGTATCATAGGATGCTGCAATTTCGCCAAGATCCGGCATTTCGTTCAGGCATGGATTACAATACGTTGCCCAGACATTGATCATGGTCAGCTTTGACTGTGAAAGACACTCTGAGGTAAGTGCTTCTCCATCAATGGTTTCTGCATCAAAGGTAAGAATGTATGGTTCATTCTCCTCTGTTGTAGCTTCTTCCGTTTCTGACACAGTTGTCACTTCTGTATTTTCTATTTCTACTGTTTCCTGTTTCGTATTGTTTTGAGAACATCCGGTCAGCAATGTTCCAAGCAATAACAGGGTTATGAATTTCCTTTTCATTATTTTGACTCTCTCCTTACAGTTTCTTATTGCATCTGTATATAATGCGTATACCTATTGAACGATTACTATATATCTATGATATAACATTCTGTTTTTCTTGAACATCCCCCAAAATATGACACACCATTTTCTTTTTTCTATGTTTATGGTAAGATTTACCTTGCAAAACGACATCTGGAGGTAGCTGGAATTATGTACAAAATTCTTATCATAGAAGACGATATTACCATAGCAAGCACCGTTAGCAGCCATTTAGCTAAGTGGGGCTATGATACCAAATATGCACAGGATTTTCAAAATATTAT
>CAYUKO010000034.1:0-29071 GCA_964445375.1 uncultured Roseburia sp. | reverse complement strand
GCTATACAGAGAAGAAAATAGCGGTGGGGTGTGCTATATAAGATATAAGTCTGGAAGGAGATAAGCGTTATGAAAAAAGAAAAACTGAATGTTGAAAAACAGCTACGTTTTCGTTTGTTTGCGGTTTTGTTCTTTTATATCATAATCGGTTATATTGCAATTATGTTTCTGCAATATCTATTTTCGATATTCCACAATCCAATTATGAAATATTTACAGATGCGAATAGATGTTATTTTCATTCTTTATCTGGTTATTGGTTTATCATGTATTTTCTATTACTTTTGGAAAAAGCCGTGGAAATATTTAGAAGAAGTCATTACAGCAACCCAGACTGTCTATGAGCAAAACAAGCATTCTATTTCCTTATCAGAACCACTTCGAGAAGTGGAACATCAGATGAACGAAATTAAAATGTCAGTACTACTTCATGAACAAGCCGCAAAGGAAGCTGAAAACAAGAAAAATGAGCTTGTTATGTACTTAGCACACGATATCCGAACTCCGCTCACCACAGTGATTGGTTATCTTAGCTTGTTAGATGAAGCGCCGGATATGCCCATGGATCAAAAAGCAAAATATATAGGGATAGCTTTGGAAAAGGCAGAGCGGTTAGAAACTTTATTGAATGAATTGTTTGAAATTACACGCTATCACACAAATACAGTCCAGGTGAAAAGAAAAAAGATTGATTTGTATGCCCTATTAGCACAGGTCATTGATGATTTCTATCCGGTTTTGTCTTCAAATGGAAACAATGTTAGTGTGTCTGCTGAGGATAATTTGTTTATTTTGGGGGATCCGGAAAAACTGGCAAGAGTTTTTAATAACCTCCTAAAAAATGCGGTGGCTTACAGTTATCCCAAAACAGAAATTAGTGTATTTGCCGAGAAAAAAGATAATGATATTATTGTAGTTTTCAAAAATCATGGAGCAACTATTCCTGCAGAACAGCTGCCTATTATTTTTGAAAAATTCAATCGTCTGGATAATGCCAGAGTATCCGATACTGGTGGAGCCGGTTTAGGTTTATCTATTGCAAAAGAAATCATTAATCTGCATGGTGGTAAAATAGCAGCACAGAGCAGCAATGAAACAATTATTTTCACAATCACATTGCCTTGCGCTTCTTAGGAAATAGAATACTTAATATTAGGAGTTTCTTAGGATTTTTCACTTTAAATTTTAGAGATTGAAATGCCCTTGTTCAGTACAATAATTACTGAACAAGGGCATTTGCTTTTGAATATAGAAAAGAGGAACGATAATAATGGAATTAACGATTGAACATTTAAGTAAGCAATTCAAAGACAAAAAGGCAGTTGATGATGTTTGTCTTACTTTAACGCCAGGCGTATGGGGGCTGCTTGGAGCAAACGGAGCAGGTAAGACTACGCTCATGCGAATGATTGCGGATATTATGACTCCGACCAATGGTTCGATTTATTATGATGGAACGAATATGCATAAACTGGGAGAAAAATATCGTGATTTATTTGGCTTTTTGCCACAAGATTTTGGGTATTCAACGGATTTTACGGTAAAGGATTATCTTGAATATGTGGCGGCTTTGAAAGATATTCCAGTAAGGGAAACCAAAAAGAAAATCGATTATCTGCTGGATATACTCACGTTATCAGATGTAAAAAGCAAGAAGATACAAAAATTATCAGGAGGAATGAAAAGACGCGTGGGTATTGCGCAGGCTATATTGAATGACCCGAAAATTCTTGTTATGGATGAACCTACAGCGGGACTTGACCCCGGAGAAAGAGTGCGGTTTCGCAATTTTATCTCAGAGTTTTCCCATGACCGTATTGTTTTGATTTCTACACATATTGTATCTGATATCGAATATATCTCTACGCAAAATGCAATTATGAAAGCTGGAAAGATTGTAGATGTTGGAAAGACAAGCGAATTGGTAAAGCAGATGGAAGGGAAAGTTTGGAACTGTGTTATTCCTGTTTCAAAACTGTCAGAATATGAAATGCGATTGCATGTTATTAATCAGCGTGGTGAAGACAGTGATAAAGTCTCTCTTCGTTATCTTGCAGAACAATCAGAGATAGAGGGCTCTACTATGGCATCGCCATGCTTAGAGGATCTTTATTTGTGGCTTTTCCCGCAGGCAAGCTTGGATAAGGAGGGCAATTAATATGCGACTTTTTGGACTTGAGTTAAAACGTATTTTGAAGTCACGACGTACCAGGATTTTACTTGCAAGCATCATACTACTTTCTGTAGCAATGGCCTATTTGCCGATTTCGTTTGAGAGTATTAACCGTCCAAATGAGGATGGAACGGTTACGGAGTTAGAGGGATTAGCAGCTATTAAATATAAAAGTGACTTATATACTGCAACTTCCGGTGAAGTGACCCCGGAAAAAGTAAAGAAAGCCTTAGAAACTTATCAAAATTGTGTCAAGGAATATGGACCCGTTGAAGATGAAAATTTCCCACTTGCGGTAAAGGTGGAGGAAATTCTACCTATCAGACCATTGTTAAAAGGGTTATCAGAAGTATTTGCAGATCCTTTGACTGGTATTGGTGCAGACTTAATGGAAATTAATCCAGAGGAAATAGATCAGTCATATTATGAAAAATGTGCAAATCATCTGAAAGATGTTTTAAAAAATGAACAGGGAAAGCATCTGGCTGCACAACAACAGGCAATTGAGAAATACGGGCAAGTGGATAAGCCATTTTATTTATATGCGGGGATGTCTAGAGATGCATTTGATTATATTGAATTTTATATCTTATTTCTTGCAATCTTGTGTGTGGCGATTATTGCGCCTGTTTTTGCTACAGAATATCAGACAGGTGGCGACAGTATTTTGCGTGTAACAAAACATGGGCGTGTTCGTCTGGCGGTTACCAAAATATTAGCTTCCTGTACGATTTTGGTCGTGACTTATATGACAGGAATGGCAATACATCTGCTTGTTTTAGATATGGGATTTGGCTGGGAATGTTTGAAAACCTCATTACAAATGCACTATTCCATTATCAATCTGTCAAATATTAATATAGGACAGTTGCAAATCATTCTTGCTGGAGCTGGAATGCTTTCAGTATTGGCAATAATTAGTTGGACATTGTTTTTATCGGCTAAATGCAAAGATTCATTGACTGTTTTGCTTGTATCGATTGTTGTTTTGCTTATGCCACTATTTGCTTATGCTGCAATAGGGACCAATTGGATTTCTGGTATATTACCTTCTGCTGGTATTGGTATGCAGAATAATTTTCTCTATCAGCTTGTTAATTTTAACTATTTGCATATTGGAGAAATGAGCTTTTGGACTCCTTATGTAATTTTGACCTCAGCAGTGATTGAGATCCCAGTATTTTTATTATTAACCATAAAAAGTTATTGTAATCATCAAGTAAAATGAAAAACTATGTGTTGCTATGTCGACAAGATGCATAAAAAAATAGAAAAATTAAGTTAAAACAGTACTTATTTTATCATAAAATAGGTACTGTTTTTAATTTACTTTTGTGTAAAATTCATTAAAAATGGGTACACAATCTTAAAATCGGGGTGTATTTTACATAAAAACTTTATCATATAATTGGCTCATAGAAAAAGAAGAAGGTGGATGGGAGAATGAAAAATGGAAACAAAGCAACAAAATATATAGTTCCCAAAAGGACATGGAAACAGGAAATCCAACGTAACTGGCCGCTTTATGTTTTATTATTGCCCAGTGTCGTCCTTGCAGTGATCTTCTGTTATGCTCCAATGGGCGGTCTGGTCATGGCATTCCAGAATTATAAGCCGTGGCTTGGAATTACAGGATCGGAATTTGTAGGGTTTGCTAATTTTAAGCAGATATTTGTATTCAAGGAATCCTATCAGGCAATTATCAATACGCTTATCATTGCAATCAGCAAGATTATCCTTGGTCTTATCGTTCCCATTATTATGGCATTGTTACTAAATGAAGTGAAGAATATGGGATTGAAAAAAGGTATTCAGACATTGGTATATCTTCCTCACTTCCTTTCATGGGTAACTGTAGCAGGTATGCTTAGAGATATTCTGGGACTGGATGGTATTTTAAATGGCTTCTTACAGAAGTTGGGAATGGACCCGATTTTCTTCTTGGGAGAAGCAAGCATGTTCAGACAGATTGTTGTCATATCTGACCTATGGAAAGGCTTCGGCTTTGGAATGATCGTTTATCTGGCAGCCATCTCCAATATTGACCAGAGTCTGTATGAGGCTGCTGAGATGGATGGTGCCAACAGATGGCAGCAGACACTTTACATTACCATACCGGGTATCATGCCGATGGTAATCGTTATGGCAACATTAAGTCTTGGAAATGTATTAAATGCAGGATTCGATCAGATTTACAATATGTATTCACCACTTACATACAGCACAGGTGATATCATTGATACTTATGTATACAGACAATCGCTGGTAAACGGGCAGTACAGTTTTGGTACGGCAGTGGGGTTATTTAAGTCCGGTATCAGTTTGTTGTTAACAGTCATTGCTTATAAGCTCGCTTATAAATTTGCAGGCTACAGGATTTTCTAGAGGAAAGGAGCAAGAAATGCGACGTACATCATTAAGTAGAAAAATATTTGTCATATGCAATACTACCTTTTTAGTTCTGGTAGCACTGATTTGTTTATTGCCACTTGTGAATCTGTTTGCGATTTCACTTAGTGGAAAGGCGGCAGCCAATAGCGGTGCCGTTACCTTCTGGCCAATTGATTTTACCACAATGGCATATGAGAAGACATTTCAGAATAATAACTTCCTTCGTTCTATTATGATTGCTTTTGCAAGAACGGCTCTTGGAACACTGCTTTCCATGTTTGTCATTACAACAGCAGGTTATGCACTTTCCAAAGACTTCAGAGGAAGAACACCGCTTATGTGGTTCTTTGTTTTCACTATGTTATTTGGCGGAGGATTGATTCCATCCTATATGGTTAACACCTCATTAGGATTAAAGAACAATTTTCTGGTATACATACTTCCTGGGGCATTTAGCTGTTACAACCTGATTTTGATTATGAACTTTTTCAAATCCATTCCGAAATCACTGGAGGAAGCAGCATTAATCGACGGAGCAAGCTTTTTCACCGTTTTGTGGAAGATTTTCCTGCCACTTTCCAAGGCAGGCCTTGCTACGGTAGCACTCTTTATTATGGTAGGAAACTGGAATGAATGGTTTACCGGTATTCTGTATATGTCAGATACGAAAAACTATCCGCTGGCATCCTTCTTACAGGTAATTGTAGTACAGGGAAATCAGCAGGATCTGGCATTAGACCCGACTTCAGCGGCAGCAATGTCAGAAAGAACGGTTAAGGCAGCGCAGATCTTTATTGGGGCGTTACCAATTCTTTTGGTTTATCCATTTTTACAGAAGTATTTTGTAAAAGGAATCGTTATGGGTGCAGTAAAAGAATAATGTAAGAATCAATTGCCCGAAGAAGGGCTTAATGATTATAATATTTAAGAGAAGGAGAATGAATTATTATGAGGAAGAGAAGAGCAATACTTGCTATGACATTAGCATCAGCAATGTTACTTAGTGCGTGTGGAAGTCAGGAGAGCAGCAGTAGCAGTGCAGCTGCCAGCACAAAGAATGCGGATGGAAAGTATGATCCGGTTGTAACAATCACAATAGCAAAGCAGCTGGATGAAAATGCAGGTAGATATGGGGATGGGGAGGATATTAACAAGAACCCTATGACAGACCTTGCAGTAGAAAAGCTTGGTATTAAGATGGAAACTACCTTGCTTGGTGGTGATGCAAGCAACTATGATACAAAGCTTCGTCTGGCTTTAACCGGTTCGGAAGAGCTTCCGGATGTATTCCCGGTATACGGAACACAGATGATAGCAGATATGATCGAATCCGGACAGGTAAAGGCAATTGATGATGATATTGAAAACTATATGCCGGAGCGTTTAAAAGAGATTTATGACAAATATCCGGAAACATTCTATCCTGTAACAAAGGATGGCAAGACATACGGAATTGCCTGTGCACCGGCATTAACAGAAGGTCAGGTTATGATTATCCGTCAGGACTGGCTGGATGCTTTAGGATTAGAAGCACCAACCAACATGGATGAATTTGAAGCAGTAATCAAAGCATTTACAGAAGATGACCCTGATGGAAATGGTCAGAAGGATACTTATGGATTTACCTATGCAGGTGACAGCATTTATAATACCGGATGGGTATCTGATCCTGTTACACTGTTTTCTGCAAATTCCGGAAAGAATATTCCTGGTATGTGGCAGGAAGATGCAAATGGTGATTTAGTATATGGTTCTATCTGTGAAGGCAATAAGGAAACTCTTAAGCGTATGTCAGAGTGGCATGCAAACGGCTGGATTTTCCAGGAAGCAGCAGCAACTGGTGCATGGGATGCCATGATGCAGTTTACAGAAGGTAAAGCAGGTATCTTCATTGGACGTCCTTGGGCAATCAGTTCTGTAAGAGACGTAACAACCGTAGATCCTGATGCAGTGATTGCAGCATATCCAACTATTTTACAGGATAATGGAGAATGTACTTACCAGACAGCACAGACAAATGATGGATGGCTTATGTTTAACAAAGACTTTAACAACATGGAAGCTTTCTTCACTTATTATGACTGGCTTTATGATTTAGCTTTCGGAACAGGAGATTTCCAGTATGGATATCTTGAGAACTATGATTATGATATTGTAAACGATGAGGTTGTATTTGATTCTGCTTCCTTTGATCCGGCAGTAACAGATCCTTTTGTTCCTTCTAAATCAACCGTATTAAAGAATGCACCATTTATTGACAACATGCAGGCATATGCAGATGCAAAGGCTGGCAAGAAGGATACAGGTGCACAGATTAAAGCAGCTGCTGACTTTGGGGTAGTACCGGATATGGCAGAAGGCTATGCAATTGCCAATGAACATAAGGATTCCCTGATTCCTAACCTGTTCAATACAGAGCCTACCGATACAATGAAGAAGTGTTGGGAACAGCTTCAGACCATGGAGAAGCAGGTTTATACAAACATTATCTATGGCAAGGAGCCAATTGAAGCTTTTGATGAATTCGTAGAGGAATGGAAAGCACAGGGTGGCGAACAGATTACTCAGGAAGTAAATGAATGGTATAAAACAGTAAAATAAATTCATAAAAAGAATCGGCAGCTGTTTACATAATAACAGCTTGCCGGTTCCTTTTGTTATGTGGAAAAGTATGGAGAATTTTGTTATAATGGGCATAGAAAATGATTTTTCTTCACGGATTGGAATGACCTGTAGAAAGTGGGGACAGAAATGAAAAAAATCAAATCTATTTACATCATCTTTATGATTTTTTTGCTTATGGTTATTGTCAGTTTTGCAATACTGTACCGATACAGTACAAAGAATTTGCAGGATTCGCTGATGCAGACAGCTACCATTCAGATGGAATATTCCAGTTCGCTTTTGGAGCAGAAGATTAAGGAAATAGAGATAGAAGCAGATGGTATTTTGAATAGTGAGGATTTGAAAAATCTTCATTTGTGTATTACCGAGGATGACGATGTATATAATTATGTGGTTGCCGTCAATGCAATAAAAGATTACATAGACGGCAGACAAAGAAGCAATGTGGGTATGGCAGAATTTACGTTATATTGGCCACGGTCAAAGCGTATTGTCAGCAATTTGCAGACAGCAGCTTTTGAAGCAGAAATGCTGGAACAGGCAGAAGATAATTTGTGGCTGATTTATCATGGTGAAATGTATTTTATCCGTAAATATGTAACAGATTGGGACTATTTGGATGAAGAACCTTATTTGCTTATTAAAATGGAACGGGACTATCTGTATAAGATTAAGAATATGGCACTTGATATGGGAAAAGGTGGCAGTTTACTGGTTGATGCAGATGGTAAGAGTTTCTTTTCTACCAACGAATTGGAAAAAGCATTGCTTGCAGAAATGGAAAAGGAACACAATCCTGTTTCTTCCTATGAAGTGAAGATACGTCAGGGAAAATATCAGATTGTAGAGTCCAAGACGGCGAAAAATGGTTTTAAGCTGATTTCGTATTATCCGATTCAGGAAATGAACAAATCAGTAGTAAATATTACAAAGATCACAGGTGTTTCTCTGGTTATTGTGCTTGCTGTAGGATTTATGTTCATGGCTTTATATTATAAAAATATTTTGCTGCAGTTAAAAATCTTAACAGAAAAGCTTAAGGAAGTAGAGAATGGAAATCTTTCTACACAGATTATGGTGTTACCGAATAATGAATTCTCCTATGTGTTTGTTCAGTTTAATCGAATGGTAATAAGAATCCGTCAGTTGCTCGATACGACCATCAAAGAGCAGGAGCTTCGCAATCAGGCAGAGCTAAGACAGCTGCAATTGCAGATTCATCCTCATTTTCTGTATAACAGTCTGTCTTATATCGTGACAGTAGCGGATAAGCCGGAAGCAGTTACGGAAATGGCAGTCCATCTGGCAAATTATTATAGATATTGTACCAAGAATAAGTCGGTTGCTACCATTGGTGAAGAAATTGCCTATGCCAAATCGTATCTTGCCATTATGGCAATGCGAAAGCAGATAGAATATGATGTTGATGTAGCAAAAGAGCTTTATGAAGTAAAGATTATACCGCTTATTATTCAGCCAATGATTGAAAATGCCATTGAGCATGGGATTGAAGGCAGGGAAAATGCAAAACACATTTTCTTTAAAATGTACCGATTGGAAAATGGAACTATCCGGGCTGAAATTTCGGATGATGGAGATGGCATGTCAAAAGAAGACATAGAACATTTGATGGAACGCTTACAGAGGAAAAAGAGGGATGAAAATGAAAGCGTTGGACTTTGGAATGTCAACCAGCGACTGATTAATTATTATGACGAATCTGCCGGTTTGCAATTTGACAAGAGTATGTGGGGCGGATTATTAGTTGCTTTTACGTTTTTACCAAAGGAGAAAAAAGATGACAGTGTTGATCGTTGATGATGAACCTTATATGGTCGAGTATATGAAAAAGCTGGTGGATTGGGACAGCTATGGGTTTGGTAAGGTGCTTACTGCCAATGGTGGTTCTCTTGCAAAAGATCTGATTATGCAGCATAAGCCGGAACTTTTGATTACAGATATTAAGATGCCTAAAGTATCAGGAATTGATCTGGCTTCCTTAATCTATGAAAATGACTATCCCACAAAAGTCATTATTATATCCGGTTACAGTGATTTTGAATATGCCAAACAGGCAGTAAGGTATGGAGTGTCGGAATATCTGGTAAAGCCTGTATTAAAGGCAGATTTTGTAGAAACCTTAGAAAGAATTCTGGAAAAGTGTTTTGAATCAGAAGTGGATCATTCCATGGAGGGATCAGGATGCCTTCGTGATAAGAAGGATGTGGTTGCTTACATAAAGAAATACATCTGCGAGAATTGTGAGAAGGATTTGTCCTTAGATGTATTAGGGGCAATGGTGCATCTGCATCCGGCGTATCTTTCTAAAATTTTCAAAGAGGTTTCGGATGTTAACTTGTCCGGCTACATAACAGATGTCAAGATGCAAAAGGCTGCGGAACTTTTGGAGGAGACAGATTGGAAGGTACAGGACGTTATGAAACAGCTTGGATATCAGAAATGTCAATATTTTTCCAAGTTATTCAAGGAGAAATACGGGGTTACACCTAAAGAGTATCGAATGAATAAAAGGCAATTTTAACGCACCAAAGAGATTGAGAGGCAGGAGGCTTTTGCATGAAAGATATGTTTATATCTCATTCATCAGAAAATGAGAAAAACGCAAATGAAATATGTACCATATTGGAGAAACAAGGTTTACATTGCTGGATTGCACCACGAGATATCCAGGTAGGAAAAGATTATGGTTCAGAAATCATAAAGGGAATTGAGGAATGTAAGGTTGTGCTTCTTGTTCTGACGCGCGCATCCAATGAGTCGCAGCATGTGCTTCGAGAAATTGAGCGCGCAGTGAATCATAAGAAGACCATAATCGTTTATGAGCAGGAAGAGGTAGCGCTGTCGAAGTCATTAGAATACTTCCTTGCATCTACACAATGGTTTAAACCAAAGACGAAAGATGATGTAAAGGAATTAGTAGATAGCATTCGGAATATAAAAGGGAAGAAAGAAGAACAGGAAGAACCAGAGGAATGTAAAGGAAAGACGGGCAGAAAAAGAGCGTGGCTTTATGGAGCTGTAGCCGCAGCAGTGGTACTGCTTGTTCTTGCATGTATGAAGCTGCAGCCACATCATCAGACGCAAATAGCAGTGGGAGATACTTTTACTTTTGGCAGTGTTGATTTAACAGGGGCTGATAAAGAAGAACTTAGCTGGATTGTTCTGGAAGTAGATGAGGATGCGGGAAATGCGTTATGCATTGCCGAAAATATCGTAGCATTTCAGTCATATGATGGTGCTGAGAGTGGCTGGCGTGGAAAGATAGATGAGCTATATTATCATGAAGATGAGCTGAACGAATATAGTGATGAGCAGTTAAGGCAGTTCTGGGGCAGTTCTGATTGGACAACTTCCAATATCAGAAGCTGGCTTAATTCCAATGAAGCAATTGTGTCTTATGAGGGAATGGCACCAACAGAAGATACGACGTCATTATATGAAAATGGTTATGAAACAAGAACGGGCTTCTTATATACCTTTACGCAGGAGGAACAGGACGCATTAGTTCCAAGGTCTGTTGAGTCAACATTGGAAGATAAAGTTTTTCTATTGAGCAAAGAAGAAGTAGAGAAGTATCTGATCAATCAGAACATTTCATTATCAGCCATTCCTACAGAAAGTGCTGTTTTCACAGAGGGAACAGGTATCTATCAGTCATATTGTGAAGAAGGAAGCCTGACAGCATATTGGGGACTAAGAAGTACAGGAGATATACCGGCTTGTACCATAGTGTTTGCAGGAACGGGAATGGGAAAACAAGAGAATTTTCATAGTGATTATGCCTGCTCGTCCCTTATGGGAGTAAGACCTGCTATCGTATTGCCTTTAACGTATGTGGAAGAGTTAGAAGCGGAAGAAAGATAGGTGAAGCGAATGTTTTGGACAGAGTTTTCAGACTGGACACCGCAAAATATCATAATACGAATTGTGGTATCGATTTTGTTGGGAGCCATTATTGGAATTGACAGAGGTGCCAAAAGACGAGGTGGTGGTGCAAGAACAACAACGACAGTATGTCTTGGTGCCACTCTGATTATGCTGATGGAGCAGTATCTTATGCAGGTTTTTCCGGAAATGGCGGATATGACAAGGATGGCGGCACAGGTCGTAAGTGGCGTTGGTTTCCTGGGTGCAGGAACGATTCTGGTAGCGGGAAGACAGATTAAGGGACTTACATCAGCAGCAGGTATCTGGTTTTCTGCCTGTGCAGGACTTGCCGTAGGAATCGGTTTTCTGGATGGTGCAGTACTTGTGACGGTATTGCTGATTCTGGTATTACATATGATTCCGGGAATCGAAAGAAAGATTTATGCACATTCGCCATATATGACTTTACACATGGAGCTAGAAGATGAAAAGCTGGTTACGCTTATATTTCATCGTCTGAAAGCAGATGGCTGTATCATTGATACGTTTGATGCCAATAAGCCCAAAACAAAGCGTATGCCATGTGTAGTTGAAGCAGTTGTGTATGTTCCAAAGAAGAAGAACAAAGATGAGTATCTGTTAGAGCTTCGTGATATTCCGGGCGTGATATCGGTAGATGATATGTAGTTGAGGCGGAACTGAAATTAATTTTTTTAATCTAGTATCCACAATTGGAACAAAAAATGATATAATGCTCATGGTGTTTACATAAGATAGAGTTTTACGGAGGAGAGAGCGTGAAGTTAAGAAAATATCGTCGGGCAGTTACGGTATTTGGGGTATTCTTATTGCTGATAGGAGTGGAGTTAGGTGTCGTATATGGACTTTGGTGGAGAGATACGCATCATTCCTTTACAGTAGAGATAAACAATGAGGGGGAAGAAGTAGAACAGGATATTGAGGCATCCTTTTATGTTTCTAAGAAATGGGCTGATTATAATGAAAAAGGTCAGGCGTGTGTTGGAGCAGAATATGATGGCACGGTTCGAAATAATATGGATGTAGCCTGTAAAGACTGGGAGTTAAGAGTAAAACTTCCCAAAGAGGTTCAGATTGACAGCTCATGGAACGAAGAATATATGAATACCGGTGATGAGATTGTTGTGATACCGGATGAAGAACGTAATATGATTTATCCGGGAGATAGTGTTACGATTGGCTTTGTAGGGTATTCGTACTGGCCTGTAGGGCTTAGCGAATTAACCTTTATAGGATATCGTGATACATTACTTACGCGATATCCCGGATTTTGGCCAGGCGTAATTGCATTGCTTATCTGGGTTTGTGTATTGATTGGTTATATTCTGGTGCAGGTTCGTGTTGCAAAGCTTGATGAACAGCGTCAAAAGGATGAAATTATCATCAATCAGATGATGGATATGTTTGCAGATCTGATTGATACCAAGGATAAATATACCAAAGGACATTCAACCAGAGTTTCCCACTATGCCAAAGAAATAGCGCGCAGAATGCATCTTGGGGAAGAGGAAATCCGAAAGATAGGATATATCGCACTGCTACATGATATTGGTAAGATAGGAATTCCGGATCAGGTTTTGAAAAAGCCGGAATCGCTGACTGGTGAGGAACGGACAGTGATTAAAGAACATACCATTATGGGTGGTAAGGTATTGGAGAATTTCACCGCGATAGAAGGGCTTAAGGATGGAGCTTTATATCATCATGAGCGTTTTGATGGAACAGGATATCCTTTTGCACTTAAGGGAGAAGAAATACCATTCTATGCAAGAATCATAGGTGTTGCGGATTCCTTTGATACCATGAACAGTGATCGTTGCTATCGTGACAGACTTCCCAAAGAGAAGATTTTAGAGGAATTAAGGAAGAACTCCGGAACACAGTTTGATCCTGAGATTGTAAAATATATGATAGAAATGATAGAGGATGGATTTATACAGAAGGAAGAGAGAATAATAGAGAAGATAATTGGGGAAAAAGATTGCCCTTAATGGAAAATTCGATTATTATGAAAGGTAAGGGCTTTTACCCGATGAGGGGAACGGGCAATGAGAAGGAAGGTATTGCATGAAGAAGAAAAAGGGTGGCAAGGAAGTTGCATTTAGACCACAGACTATCATTGAGGCAAGGTATGACCTTGACCGCAGACAGAATGATATCCTCGATATTCTTCTTGGAATCGTCGGAGAGGGCGATGACACAGAGGAAAATACAAGATATGAAATTAATATTGCAGATGTAAAGCATTTATATAATTTACAGGATGAATCCAATGCTTATGCCTATTTGCAGAAAGCAGTAAAGAAGTTTGAGGGTGCAGGCTTTCGTTTGAAGGAAGATGAAGGAACAGATATCTATTATCCTTGGTTTAGTAAGATCAAGTATCAGAAGAAGCGTGGTGACGAAGGCAGAAGCAAGATTGTTCTTGATTTGCATCCGGAAGTAAAGCAGATGATTATGTCGGCGAAACAAGGTGCTTTTTACCGAATCGAATATCCATTGAATCTTTCGAAGAAATATTCCAAGCGATTATATTATCTGTTAAAGGACAGAGAGAACTTTAACGGAGGTACTTTTATTATTTCCTTTAGTGAGCTTCGTAAGATGATGAAAGTGCCGGATTCTTACGCAAATGGTAATGTAAAGCGTGAGATATTGGACAAGCCATACGAAGAAATCAATGGAAATACCGATATTGCTTTTGAATATGATTTGATTTATGAAAAGCTTCCAAGTGGTCAAAACAGTCTTGGAGCAGTACAGTTTCATGTGAAGAAGGTCAAAACGAACCGAACCATTGTAGAATATGAAACCATAGAGAAAAACGGAGAATCTGTGATTGCAACCGAAGAAGAACAGGAGATTATGGATGTATTTGAATGTTCTGTGAAAGAAGCAAAGGATATCCTTAGAACAGCGAATGCAAATAATCGTACCAAAGAGCAGCTTTTTGAGATTCTTACATATACCTTGAAAAAGAAAGTAGACAATAAGGTTGGATATGTCCTGACTATCTTGAAGAATGGATATAACGAACCGACAAGACTGAGCGGAAAGTCTACAAATAGCTGGAATAATAAGGATTTGGATACGACATATTCTCAGATGGATTTTGAAGCCTTTGAAAAACAGATTTTGTCAAACTAAAATATAGAAGTCCTATTGACATGATAGGGATTAAATGTTATAACCATAACAGTGATATATTTGATGATAAGGAGGCTGGTTATGACGATTTCAACAAAAGGAAGATATGCTTTAAGAATTATGATAGACCTAGCCGGCCATATTGGCGAAACGGTCAAGCTCAAAGATATTGCGGCAAGACAGGAACTTTCTGAGAAGTATATGGAGCAGATTATTGCTGTTTTGAATAAGGCAGGGTATGTAAGAAGTACAAGAGGAGCGCAAGGTGGATACCAGCTTGTAAAAGAGCCGGCAGCATATTCGGTTGGAATGATACTTCGCCTTACGGAAGGCTCACTTGCACCGGTAGAGTGTCTTGCAGAGAATGCACTTCCTTGTGAAAGAACGGGAAAATGTGCTACCGTAGAAATATATCGCAAAATTTATGATGCAGTGAATCAGGTCATTGATCATACAACATTGCAGGATTTGTTGGATATTGAAGCAAAGAAAGCAGCAAATGATTTTGTTATTTAATGGAATAAGAAACGGAATCTTGGTAGATTCCGTTTTCTCTAAAAAGAAAACCATACTTTTTTGATATGAAATATGGGAAAGGAAGATGAATTATGATATATCTTGATAATGCGGCGACGACAAGAGTTACCGAAGAAGTTTTTGAAGCGATGAAACCCTATTTTTGTGAGAATTATGCAAATCCCTCTGCGATTTATAGCTTTGCAGGAAAGAGCATGAAGGGCGTAGATGAGGCAAGACATCAGGTTGCTTCTCTCATTGGAGCAAAGGATAATGAGATTTATTTTACAGCAGGCGGAAGTGAATCGGATAACTGGGCAATCAAGGCAGCTGCTGAGGCTAATCAGAGTAAAGGAAAGCATATTATTACATCAACGATTGAACATCATGCAGTATTGCACACCTGTCAGTATTTGGAAAAACAGGGCTATGAAGTGACCTATGTTGGTGTGGATGAATATGGTACCATCAAACTGGATGAGTTGAAGGTTGCTATCAGACCGGATACGATATTAATTTCTGTTATGGCTGCGAACAATGAGATTGGAACAATACAACCATTAAAGGAAATAGGAGCTATTGCCAAAGAGCATCATATCTTGTTCCATACCGATGCCGTACAGGCATATGGTCATATTCCGTTGAATGTAGATGAATGTTCCATTGATTTACTCAGTGCCAGTGGACATAAGCTTCATGGACCAAAAGGAATCGGATTTCTCTATATCAGAAATGGTGTGAAGATTGGTTCCTTCGTACAAGGTGGTGCTCAGGAGCGATCCAGAAGAGCAGGAACACTCAATACAGCAGGAATTGTTGGCATGGGTGTTGCAGCAAAGCTTGCAGGTGAGCAGATGCAGGAAAATGTGGAGAAGGAAATAGCATTACGTGATCATTTGATAGAAAGAGTCCTTTCGGAGATTCCATACAGCCGTTTAAATGGGGAACGTAAGAATCGATTACCGGGAAATGCCAACTTTTGTTTCCGATTTATTGAAGGAGAATCGTTATTGATCTTACTCGATCAGAAAGGAATCTGTGCTTCTTCTGGTTCTGCCTGTACATCCGGTTCGCTGGACCCGTCACATGTACTGCTTGCAATCGGACTTCCGCATGAAATCGCACATGGTTCCCTTCGAATCACGCTTTCCGAAGAGACTACGAAAGATGAGATAGATGAAACCGTCGAGGAATTAAAGAAAATTGTAGAGAGATTACGTGCTATGTCACCTTTATATGAAGATTTTGTAAAAGCAGGCAAGCAGTAGGAAGGGGAGACTTGTATATGTATAGTGAAAAGGTTATGGATCATTTTAATCATCCAAGAAATGTAGGAGAAATAGAGAATCCAAGTGGTGTAGGAACGGTTGGGAATGCTAAGTGCGGTGATATCATGCGCATGTATCTGGATATTGATGACAATGGTGTCATAAAGGAAGCGAAATTTAAGACCTTTGGCTGTGGTGCGGCAGTGGCAACAAGCAGTATGGCAACGGAGCTTGTAAAGGGGAAAACCGTTCAGCAGGCATTAGAGGTTACGAATAAGGCGGTGTGTGAGGCGTTAGATGGACTGCCGCCTGTGAAGATACATTGTTCGCTTCTTGCAGAGGAAGCGATTCATGCGGCACTGTGGGATTATGCAGAGAAGAACCGGATTGTGATTGAAGGGCTGGAAAAACCGGTAGCGGATATCGAGGAGAAGATACCAGAGGAAGAATAGTTACTGGACAATAGGATAAGAAAAGAGTTAAGATAAAAATAATAAGGAATCAGAAAGGATTACGATTATGGCAAACATTTATAAGGGAGCATCAGAAATCATAGGAAAAACCCCTCTGGTAGAGGTTACAAATGTAGAAAAGGCACATAATGTGAAGGCAAGAGTGCTGGTAAAGGTCGAGTATAGAAACCCGGCAGGAAGTGTTAAGGACAGAGCAGCTCTGTATATGATTAAGGACGCAGAGGAAAAGGGCTTATTAAAGGAAGGTTCTGTCATCATCGAGCCGACATCCGGTAATACCGGAATTGGTCTTGCGGCACTGGCTGCAGCAAGAGGGTATCGTACCATTCTTACTATGCCGGAAACCATGAGCGTGGAAAGAAGAAATATTTTAAAGGCATATGGAGCAGAAATTGTGCTTACTCCTGGAAGCGAAGGCATGAAGGGTGCAATTGATAAGGCAGAAGAGCTTGCAAAGGAAATCGAAGGTGCATTTATTCCGGCACAGTTTGATAATCCTGCTAATGCCAAAGCACATTATGAGACAACCGGACCGGAAATCTGGGAGGATACCGATGGTGAAGTAGATATCTTTGTTGCAGGTGTTGGTACAGGTGGAACCATTACCGGAACTGGAAGATTTTTAAAGGAAAAGAATTCGGCGATTAAAGTCGTTGCAGTAGAACCGGCAGATTCCCCGGTATTATCCGAAGGAAGAGCGGGCGCTCATAAGATTCAGGGTATTGGTGCAAACTTCGTTCCAAGCCTGCTTGATACAACCATTTACGATGAAATTATTCGAATTGAAAGCGATGATGCCTTTGCTGCATCCAAGGAGCTGACAAGAAGAGAAGGTATTTTAACGGGTATCTCATCCGGTGCTGCACTTCATGCAGGTTTACAGCTTGCAAGCCGTCCGGAGAATGAAGGCAAGACAATCGTTGTACTTCTTCCGGATAGTGGAGACAGATATTATTCCACTCCATTATTTACGGAAGTATAATATAAAAATCCACTCCTATGAAAGCCATAGAGAGTGGATTTTTTATGTCAGTTTCTATTTTTGATTCCCAATAGTAGGAAGTAATTCAGCCTTTCGCATGGCAGGTCTAAGAGCCATATAAACGGCAACAGATACGATAGTAGAAGTAATGGCATTGATGGAAGTTGCAGCAACGTTCCATGCAAGGGTCAGTTCTGCTGCTGGTTTTCCAAGAATGATAAGCTTGTAGAAGTAACCAACTAATGGATCAAAGATGACATTGAATAAAAGTCCTCCAATAGCAGCTAGAATCGTCCATTTTAATACATGCTTTGTATCATTGGATGTAGATATTTTTCCCAATTTATGTGCGATCAGACCAGTGATCAGACCGATGCAAAGCTTTAGGATAAATGTCTTTGGTGCGTAAATAATATAAACAGGATCGAACAAATCGCCAATTGTCATGCCAAGCGCACCGCCGGCTCCACCATATAATCCACCAAGGAGCAGGGCGCCAAGTACACATACTGCATTACCAAGATGAATACTGGTTGCATCGCCGCCCGGAAGTGTAATCTTAATCTGTAAGAAAGTAAATACGACATAGGATAATGCCGCCATAAGACCAGTTAATGTTATTTTGTACACTTTTTCATTTTTTTGTTTCATAAGGGCCACCTCACGTTATGTATTTCTTTAGGTTCTAGTATAGTCAAAACTGGTTATTTAGAAATGTACAATTATGAAATTATTTTAAGGGACAGTTTTGGGTGACATAAAATTTCATAATTATATTGATTTTTTGTGGCAAATAGGATTAAATATATATAGAAACCCTTGTTTTTTCGGGCGTATGAGGCAAAAGGGTAAGGGGTTAAGGAAGGGGCAGTAAGACAAATGAGTAATTTTGGTGAAATGAATAACACAGATGTAGCAATTATTCCAAAGGGAACAACAATCAATGGAAATATAGAGATTACAGGAAAGCTTGATATGTATGGAACGATTAATGGAGATATCAGCTCTACGGATCGTGTAAATATATGTGGAGATGTAAATGGTAATATTAAGGCAAATGATATTTATACTAAGGATTCTTTTATTGAAGGAAATATCGAATGTAAGGAAGGCGTTGTAGTTCGTGAGAATACGATTATCCTTGGAGATATTGATGCCCAGAGTCTTATGGTAGATGGTGCGATTCAGGGTAAGCTTGATATTAAGGGAATGGTAACATTAGGTGACAAGGCAATCGTTGATAGTGACATTAAGGCAAAATCAATTCAGGTAAGTAATGGTGCAGCAATTAATGGCTATTGTTCTTTATGTTATGCTGAGATTACACCAAAGAGTTTCTTTCCGGAGGAAGCACCAGTAAAAGAAAGTTCTGTAAAAGAAACAAAGAAATCAACAAAGAAGGCGAATTCATAAACACGAATATTTTTGAGTAGAAAACCTGTTGCATTCTGCGACAGGTTTTCTTATATGGAAGAAAGGCGGTATAGCAGTGGGGGAATATGTAAGAGGAACCAAAGAGGATATGTGTGAACTGATAGACTTTGCCAATATGGTATTTAGCATGTCATCAGGAAGCGTTGATTTTGAACAGCTTTTACCAAAGGCATACTTGCCGGAGCGAAATATGCTTGCAGCACATCATCTCATAAAAGAAGAGGGAAAGATAAAGGCTTTAGTTGATGTTTTGCCAATGACATTGCAGATGGGTAAGGAGAGCCTGAGGGCAGGTTATATCGGTACCGTGAGTGTCCATCCAAAGGCACGCGGCAAAAAATATATGATTACGCTGATGGAAGAGGCAGAAAAACAGCAGAGGGCAGAAGGCGCAGATATTCTTATATTGGATGGAAACCGCCATCGCTATCAGCATTATGGATTTGAAAAGGCAGGCATGAAGTACTGCTTTAACATTACAGGAGACAGTATCAGACATTGTTGCAGGGCACAAGGCAAGGAAGAAAAAGAATACCGCTTTGTTCTAATGGAGGAAACCGACGAAAAGCTGATTGATATGGCCTTCGCGTTGTACCAGAGAAGGAAAGTAATCACAAGAAGCAGGGATGACTTCTTCTTATGCCTTACAAGTTGGGAAGCAGATACTTATGCAGTTATGGAAGAAGAGAACTGCATTGGCTATCTGAACGTTTCCGCCAATGAGGGAAATATTTTTGAATGGGAGCTTGCTGATATCAGAGAGTTTCCTTTTATCATAAAGGCATTTATGGAAGAAATCGGCAGTGATGAATTGGGAATTCATGCAGGCATGGATGAAGCAGCAAAGATTGAGCAGTTGGATCTTATGAGTGATTATTATACCGTAAATACATCACACCTGATAAAAATATTAAATCATGAAAAGGTATTGTCTTTTTTATTACAATGGAAGTTTGCCATGTATGAGGAGAAGGACGCTTTGCAGGAAGGAAGCTTCGTACTTGGTGTACATTCTTTGGAACGTAAGGAGCAGAGTAACTATCTACTGGAATATAAACAGGGACGGATAACTGTAACAAAGACACAATTGCAGGAAGATATGGTACTGGAAGAAAAAGAGCTTGTAAAAACGCTTACCACAAGTTATTATTTTCATGCGCTGCAAAAGCCGCATAGCCCATTACAGGATGCTCCGAAAGGTTGGTTTCCATTGCCTTTCTTTCTTCCGGAGGCAGATGCTTTTTAGGAATAAGCTAAAGTTTTTATGAGGAAAAGCCGATATATATTATAGCCCGTCTTAGCAGTATCAGGAATGGGATATCGTACCAATTTGCATAGAATTAGAATACCGGATAAAGGGAATTATCCGGAGAAGTCACATGGAGGTGGCAATGATGTACAGCAGGAAGCCGATGGAGCGGGATCTGCTGCACAGGCTTTCTCATATTAACGACATCCATAAACAGACAGTGCTTCTAGGAAGGGATATGAAGGATGCCCGTATGGAAAGCATGTCAATGCAGGAAGCCATTGCAATGTATATGCAATGTGCCATGGCAGAGATGATTCCACAGTCGAGGGATAAGAAACGGGTGCCAGGCCGTAAAGAAGAGGCTCAGAATGCAGGCCATGAGGCGTTGGCAATTGTGGAAGTGTGTCAGATTTCCAATCAAAGAAAAGAAGATGCGAAGGAACGCACCAAAGAGAAAAGAGAGAGACAAAGAAAGTCCCCGGGCGTACCGGTGGGCAAAGTACCTGGAATGGAAGAAGAAATTATTCTGCCGCAGACACCGTATGATATGTTGGATGTAAACCGTTGTGCAGGTTTTCTTCTGTATTCTTACGACAAGCATGGAACCCATACTGTTCTTGGTGAGGATAATAGGCCCGGAAGTTATGGAGGACGCATTACCAATGGAGAATTTGGTAGAAAAGCATAAAATACAAGAATTTGGAAATAAAAGAAAGTATAAGAGCGTTTGAGAAATCAAACGCTCTTATACTTTCTTTGTTAAAACGGTAGCTAAGAAATGTAAGATGAGAGGAAAGAAGAATATGCATATCAAAAATCAGGAAGAACCCTCTATGATTTCAGAAGAAAAGTTAAAGTATTTACATTTATTGGGAGAAAAATATCCGTCGATACCTACAGTTTGCAGGGAAATCATTAATTTGAAGGCAATTTTAAATCTGCCAAAAGGAACAGAGCACTTTATGAGTGATTTACATGGTGAGTACGAAGCCTTTTCTCATCTATTAAATAATGCGGCAGGTGTCATTAAGGAAAAGGTAGATATGATTTTTATGACACGATTGTCACCAAGAGAGCGGCAGGAAATCTGCACACTTGTCTATTATCCGATTGAGAAGCTTAAGCGCCTCAAGGAACAGAATATCGTATCGCCGTGCTGGTACAAGATTACCTTGAAGAATCTTATAGAGCTTGCAAGGCTTCTTTCCTCCAAGTATACACGTTCCAAGGTAAGAAAGGCTTTGCCTGAGGAATTTAGTTACATCATTGATGAGCTTTTGCATGCACAACCCGATGAAGATAATAATCAGTATGTATATCATGAGAAAATTATTGATACCATCATTGATATTGGAAGTGCGGATGCTTTTATTGAAGCAATTTCCAGGTTGATTAAGCGATTGGCAGTAGACCATCTTCATATCGTAGGAGATATTTTTGACCGGGGAGGCAGTGCAGACCGCATTATGGAACTTTTGATGCAGTATCATTCTCTTGATATGGAATGGGGAAATCATGATATTTTGTGGATGGGAGCTGCCTGCGGCAGTGAAGCGTGCATTGCCAATATCCTGCGTAATAATATCAAATATAATCATATTGAGATATTGGAAAATACGTATGCAATCAGTCTGCGTTCGCTCACTTTGTTTGCTGAGAAGACGTATCCTACGTTATCACCAATGAAAGCCGCATTAAAGGCAGTGTCTGTCATTTTATTTAAGCTCGAAGGGCAGATTATTATGCGTCACCCGGAATATGAGATGATGGACAGGCTTCTTCTTGATAAGATGGATTTGCAAAGGGGAGTAGTGCGTATCGGAGAGGAAGAATATCCGTTAAATGACACGTATTTTCCTACTTTGCAATCAGGAGACAGTTATCGCCTGACCGAAGAAGAGGAGCAGGTGATAAAGGAACTAAAGTCTGCTTTTTGCAATAGCCGGACACTTCGCAGACATGTAGAATTTCTGTATGAAAAAGGAAGTATTTATCGCTGCTACAATGGGAATCTATTGTTTCATGGCTGTATTCCTTTGGATGAAGCAGGAGAATTCGACGGGATGAAAATGGGAAGCAGGGTGTATCGTGGTAAGGAGTATCTGGATTATGCACAGAAAAAGGCACGTCTTGCCTATTATGAACCAAAGGAGTCTCATCTGGATTTCATGTGGTATCTTTGGTGTGGGAAGAAGTCTCCTCTGTCAGGGCGTAATATAAAAACCTTTGAACGTACCTTTGTGATGGACAGGAGAACATGGGAGGAAGAGAAGAATCCATATTATCGTTTTTATAAAGAGGAGGAAGTCTGCATAAGGATTTTACATGCCTTTGGTTTGTATTCACCAATGGCTCATATTATTAATGGACATACACCGATTCGGGTAGCGAAGGGAGAATCACCGGTGAAAGCAAATAACCGGTTGATTGTCATAGATGGTGGATTTTGTAAGGCTTATCAAAAAACAACAGGAATTGCAGGTTATACATTAATCTATAACTCTCATGGAATGAGACTCAAGGCACATCAACCGTTTGAAAGCATTGAAAAGGTTTTAGAAGAGAATAAGGATATCGAATCCACCTCTAACTTCTTTGAGCGGGAACCGGAACGTGTCATGATTAAGGACACGGATCAAGGTAAGAAGATATTGGAAACCATACATGATCTGGAGCTGCTTCTTGCTGCATATCGAAGAGGAACAATTCAAAGTCTTTGATGGTAAATACGCCTTCACAGAAGACTCTGTGTGCGCTCCATAATACCGAATTGTACGTTGTCGCTTATTGTCTGATTTTGGCATAAAAAGTTGAAACGCAAAAAAGCAAAAAAGAGTAGATTTTTTATATGTCACCGTTGTATAATACACTGATGTAAATGAGAAACCGTGCGCTTTTGAGCACAAAAGGTGCGTGGATTGTAGTTTTAAGACAGATGGCTGTAGAAAGGAATTATTATGCCAGTAAAATATGTATTTGTTACAGGTGGCGTTGTTTCCGGTTTGGGAAAAGGAATTACTGCTGCTTCTCTTGGACGTCTTCTGAAAGCCCGTGGTTATAAAGTGACTATGCAGAAGTTTGATCCTTATATTAACATTGACCCGGGTACTATGAACCCAATTCAGCATGGCGAAGTTTTTGTTACGGATGATGGTGCAGAAACAGACCTTGACCTTGGTCATTATGAGAGATTTATTGATGAAAGTCTTAACAAGAATTCGAATGTTACTACCGGTAAGGTATACTGGTCTGTTCTTCAGAAGGAGAGACGCGGTGACTACGGTGGAGGAACAGTTCAGGTAATTCCACATATTACAAATGAGATTAAAAGCCGTTTTTACCGTAATTTTACTGACCCTGATATGCATATTGCCATTATTGAGGTAGGTGGAACGGTAGGAGATATCGAAAGCCAGCCATTCTTAGAGTCTATCCGTCAGTTCCAGCATGAGGTTGGCCATGAAAATGTCATTTTAATACATGTTACATTAATTCCTTATTTGAGTGCTTCTCAGGAAATGAAGACCAAGCCTACACAGGCAAGCGTTAAGGAATTGCAGGGAATGGGTATCCAGCCTGATATCATTGTGTGCCGTAGCGAGCATCCAATGGATCAGGGAATTAAGGATAAGATTGCCCTCTTCTGTAACGTACCAAATTCCCACGTATTACAGAATCTTGATGTAAAATACTTATATGAAGCTCCGCTGGCCATGGAGAAAGAGCATCTGGCAGAGGTTGCCTGTGAATGTCTGCACTTAGACTGTCCGGAACCGGATCTGGCAGATTGGAGGAAGATGGTAGATGACCTCTATAATCCAAATCAGGAAGTTGAGATTGCGCTTGTTGGTAAGTACACACAGCTGCATGATGCTTATATCAGTGTTGTGGAGGCTTTGAAGCATGGTGGTATTCCACAGCATTCTACCGTACAGATTCGCTGGGTTGATTCCGAACAGGTGAATCAGGATAACGTAGAAGAGATTCTTAAGGGTGTGGATGGTGTATTGGTACCAGGTGGTTTTGGTGATCGTGGTATTGAAGGTATGATTGACGCAATCAACTATGCAAGAGTCAACAACATTCCGTTCCTTGGTATTTGCCTTGGTATGCAGTTATCGATTGTTGAGTATGCAAGAAATGTTGTAGGATATGGTGATGCGCACAGTATTGAATTGAATCCGAATACTACACATCCGGTTATTGCCCTGATGCCGGATCAGAATGGTGTGGAGGATATCGGTGGAACCTTAAGACTTGGTTCTTATCCATGTGTTCTGGACAAGGAGTCTAAGGCATTTACATTATATGGTCAGGAGACAATACAGGAGCGCCATAGACATCGTTATGAGGTAAATAACGATTACCGTGCAGCATTAACCCAAAAGGGTATGAAGCTTAGCGGTCTGTCACCGGATGGACGTATCGTAGAGATGATAGAAGTACCGGAGCATCCATTCTTTGTTGCAACCCAGGCACATCCGGAATTAAAGAGTCGTCCAAACAGACCACATCCGTTATTTAGGGGACTTGTTGAAGCTGCTATTACGTATAAGAATAATAAGTAAAAAGGAAGCATAGAAAGGTTTATTAGATGTATGAAAACAGGATTTGATAATGAGAAATATTTAAAAATACAATCAGAATATATTAAGGAGAGAATCGGTAAATTTGGAGATAAGTTATATCTGGAATTTGGCGGGAAGCTTTTTGATGATTTTCATGCATCAAGAGTATTACCGGGATTTGCTCCTGACAGTAAATTAAAGATGCTCTTACAGTTGTCAGAGCAGGCAGAAATCGTTATTGTGATCGGTGCAGATGCCATTGAGAAGAATAAGAAAAGAGAAGACCTTGGAATTACTTATGATAAAGACGTGTTAAGATTGATTGAAGAGTATAGAAGCTGCGGTTTGTATGTAGGAAGCGTTGTTGTTACCATGTATTCCGGTCAGCCGGCAGCAGCAGCTTTCAAGGAAAAGCTTGAGAAGAAGGGAATCAAGGTATATCGTCATTATGCCATTGAAGGATATCCAACCAATGTTTCCCACATTGTAAGTGATGAAGGATTTGGCAAGAACGATTATGTAGAGACATCAAGACCTTTAGTAGTCATCACTGCACCGGGACCGGGAAGCGGAAAGATGGCAACCTGTCTTTCCCAGCTGTATCATGAGAATAAGAGAGGAATCAAGGCAGGTTATGCGAAGTTTGAAACCTTCCCAATCTGGAATATTCCATTAAAGCATCCGGTAAATCTTGCTTATGAAGCAGCAACCGCAGATTTGAATGACTTAAATATGATTGACCCATTCCATTTAGAAGCTTATGGTGTAACAACGGTTAATTATAACAGAGATATTGAGATTTTCCCTGTACTGAATGCGGTATTTGAAGAAATCTACGGTGAGAATCCATACAAATCACCAACTGACATGGGTGTAAACATGGCTGGAAACTGTATCTTTGATGACGAAGCAGTTTCTGAGGCATCCCGCATGGAAATCATCAGAAGATATTACAAGGCGTTGAATGCATTGTCACTTGGTGAACCGGTAGAGAATGAAATCTATAAGCTGGAACTTCTGTTAAAGCAGGCAAAGATTACAACCAATGACAGAAAGGTTACTGTTGCAGCAAAAGAGCGTGCTGCAAAGCTCGGAGTTCCAACCGCAGCAATCGAGCTGGAAGATGGAACCATTATCACTTCTAAGACAACAGAGCTGTTAGGTGCGTCTGCAGCATTGATTCTGAATGCTTTGAAGCATCTTGGAGGAATCTCTCACGATGTGCATCTGATTGCACCAAGTGCCATTGAACCAATTCAGGATTTAAAGACTACTTACCTTGGAAGCAAGAATCCAAGACTGCATTCCGACGAAGTATTGATTGCGCTTGCATTGTCTGCGTTAAATGATGAGAATGCCAAGATTGCAATGGAACAGCTTCCAAAGCTTGCCGGCTGTCAGGTTCATACATCCGATATGCTTACCGATGTTGACATTAAGACCTTTAAGAAGCTTAAGGTGGATTTGACAAGTGAACCCGTTATCACCAACGGAAAATAAGAATAAATCAGATAGAAAAGTGCTTGTGTTATGCAGGCACTTTTTTCCTTAATATAAAAAGTTTATAAAATATTAATAGTTCCTATTTTTATTTCAGAAAGAAAATGTTGATTTATAAACCTTCAATCTCTATAATTATAGTTGAGAAATTTTATTTGGGATATACTTTTAATAAGGCATGCGAAATTGGCATGCAGGACAATAGAGAGGCATGGTTATTTAATTATGGACAATAATCAAATTAACAATTACGACAACAATTCGGGGAGAAATCCGAACGGACAGGGAAATGGCAATGGAAATGGAGGAAATAACGGAAATAATCAGAATCCAAAGAAACAGAATCTTTTGATACTTCTGATTGCAGCATTGATTTCGCTGCTATGTATCAGTTATTTTATGAAAGCGATTACCGGGGCAACCAATCGTGAGATTACCTATAATGAATTTGTATCCATGGTGGAGGCAGGCGAAATCGAAAGTGTGGAGATTGAGTCCAGCCAGATCGTGATTTATCCAAAGGTTAAGGAAACGAATAATTTATTCTATTATACGCAGCCTGTTATCACGTATTATACAGGAAAGATTGAAGATGATGATACCCTGACACAGCGATTGCTGGATGCAGGGGTAGAGGTTAAGGGAGCCGTTCCTGACAGTTCGGGATTTTTGATTTCTATCTTATCTTATATTTTACCGGTACTGTTGATGTGGGGACTTTTGAGTATGCTGCTTAAGAAGATGACCGGTGGCGGTGGTGCTTTCAGCATGGGCAAGAGTAATGCGAAGGTGTATGTACAGAAGGAAACAGGTATTACCTTTAAGGATGTTGCAGGTGAAGAGGAAGCAAAGGAATCTCTGCAGGAAATTGTAGACTTTTTGCATAATCCGGGCAAATATTCCAAAATTGGTGCAAGACTTCCAAAGGGTGCCCTTTTAGTAGGACCTCCGGGAACAGGTAAGACATTACTTGCCAAAGCGGTTGCAGGTGAAGCACATGTACCATTTTTCTCTCTGGCAGGTTCTGATTTTATTGAATTATACGTAGGTGTTGGTGCTTCCCGAGTAAGAGATTTATTCAAGGAAGCCGAGAAGAATGCACCATGTATCATTTTTATTGATGAGATTGATGCCATTGGTCGAAGCCGTGATTCCAAGTATGGCGGTGGAAATGAAGAACGTGAGCAGACTTTGAATCAGCTGCTTTCGGAAATGGATGGTTTTGATGGCAAGAAGGGTATTATTATCCTTGCTGCGACCAACAGACCTGAGATTCTGGATAAGGCACTGCTTCGTCCGGGACGTTTTGACAGAAGAGTTATCGTTGATAAGCCTGATTTAAAGGGACGTGTCAATATTTTGAAGGTTCATGCCAAGGATGTATTGATGGATGAAACCGTAGATTTAGAGGAAATTGCATTGGCAACAAGTGGTGCCGTAGGTTCTGACCTTGCCAATATGATTAACGAAGCAGCAATCAATGCAGTTAAGGAAGGCAGAGAATTCGTGAGCCAGAAGGATTTATTTACTGCGGTAGAGGTTGTTTTAGTTGGTAAGGAGAAGAAGGATCGTATCATGAGCAAGAAGGAGCGAGAAATTGTTTCTTATCATGAGGTTGGTCATGCATTAGTCAGTGCATTACAGAAGAATTCTGAGCCAGTACAGAAGATTACCATTGTTCCTAGAACTATGGGGGCTTTAGGATATGTTATGCATGTGCCGGAAGACGAGAAGTACCTGAACACACAGGCAGAGCTTCATGACATGATTGTTGGCCTGCTTGGTGGACGTGCAGCAGAGGAGATCGTATTTGATACAGTAACAACAGGTGCTTCCAATGATATTGAGAAAGCAACCAGTATTGCCCGTTCTATGGTAACCAGATATGGTATGAGCAAGAAGTTTGGTCTGATTGGGTTAGAGACTGTAGAGAGTCAGTATCTGGATGGCAGAAGTGCTCTCAACTGTGCAGACAATACCGCTTCTGAAATTGATACAGAGGTTATGCAGATCTTAAAGGATGCTTATGAAGAAGCATTACAGTTATTACGTGAGAATCGTGATGTTATGGATAAGATTGCTGCATACTTAATCGAGAAGGAAACCATTACCGGTAAGGAATTCATGAGAATCTTCCGTGAGGCAAAGGGACTTCCTGAACCAGAGGAAGAGAAGAAGGATTCTGAATCAGATAATTCAGATAAAAAAGAAGCTGACGCAGAACAGAATGCAGAAGAAAATACAACAGCTTCCACAGAGGAGAAAAAGGTAGATATCAAAATGCATGAGGAAACGAATGTCCATGTACCAACTCCAGAGGAAGTACGTAATAATTCCCAGATTCAGCAGGCTGATTATCAACAGCCACAGCAGTATCAGTCACAAACTGAGGAATCAAAGCAGGAAGAAGAGAATAGCGAAGTTTCCAAGTTTGGTTCAGCATGGGATCAGAATGTGAACGGAAGACAATAAGCAATTAATCCAGGGTACGCATGTCAAAAAGATTTGCGTACCCTGCTGTTTTTTCACAAGAATTCGTATATAATCGAAAGAGATTGGAGAGATGCAAGATGTCAGAACAAATCAATGAAATAGATATTGAGAATATGCTCAAACTTCTGGATGGCTTTGCACAGTCAGAAGAGAGCAGACTAAAAGTCACAACAAGCCAAGACTTGCAACAGGGCGAAACCCAAAAGCAGTATCATCATGGACGCTGCGACATCGGAAGCCCGTGGGCCAAAGGACTAGCCTTCGACGTACTTGAAGAATAGGAGCTTGGCACTCAACCGGACCCTATATACTACCTTACTGA
>CAYUKO010000033.1:3640-29468 GCA_964445375.1 uncultured Roseburia sp. | reverse complement strand
ATATAATATAATAAAAGAGTAAATAACAAAAAAATGAAAAAACTAAAAGAGATAAAGCTCATACGTATTCCCTTCAATCTTATACAAATGATATACAAAATATTAATGTTAGTATAACATAACTTATATGTGATGTAAAATGTAATTTAAACAATATATAAGATTGTTTGATAGCGGATTTATTGGAATGTCGGAAATGAAAAAGAAAAAAGAAATAGTCAAAAATAGCCCTAAAGTAGGAATATAATTCTTTCGTACAATCAAACTATATAGAAAACATTGCAAGGAAGTCATAGTGGATGCAGTATAGTTTGATTGTACGTAAATTACAAGAATATAGAAAAAAGTCGAATATTCTGCAGAATGAAATGGCAGAATATCTTGATATTACACAAAGTGAATACAGTAAAATCGAACTAGGAAAAACCAAGCTTTCTTATGAAGTTCTGAATAAGCTTCATAAAAAAGGTTGTGATATTGATATGCTTATTACCGGTAAGGAAGCAGATGCGATTCTTCCAAGCCTTGAAAAAGTATATGTAGAGAGTGATATACAGAAATTTTCCAGTTGGCTGAAACTATGTGAATGGGCAATGGAACATTGGTTGGAAGAAGAGGGAAAGGAAGAACAGATAGGAAGCAGGCTGTTAAAAATCTTTGTCAGTGATGACCAGAACATGACTCCGCTTGAGAAGTTAAGAAAGGCTTATGGTGTTTCGCAGCAGCAAATGGCAGAAATTGTAGGCGTGAATATCAAGAAATATCGGCAATTAGAAAAAGGTAAAATTCAGTTAGATGCTGAATTAATGGCAAATATTTATGAAGCAACGAAGTGTAGACCAAGCTATTTTCTGGATGAGAATAGTTATTATCTTTCGATTATTAGTGATGAATGCCGTTACGATCAAAAACGTGAGGAACAGCTAAACGATTTGCTTTCTATACAGAAAAAGTTTGAAGAAACTGACTAGTACAAAAGATGAGAAAAAATATTTTAATTGTAGAAGATAATAGAGAAAGCATGGAAGCACTGGCAGGATTGACAAGAGAATGTGATCCTACCAGTGTTATTTATTGTGCACGAAATAGTTCTATGGCATATAAGTATGCTATGGAAAATAGAATTGACTTGTTCTTAGTGGATATCATACTGGATAGTGACGTGAAAAATGATGTTTCAGGAATTGTTTTTGCGGATAAGATGCGGCAGCAGGAAAGATATAAATTTGTGCCTATTATTTTTATTACTGCATTAGTCGACCAGGCGATGGTAGCCTTTCATAAGCTGCATTGTTACAGTTATATAGAGAAGCCTTTTGATTTTGACAATGTAAGAAAAACAATAGGTGAAGCATTGCAATATCCAATAAGAGATGAGCGTGAAGATAAGTATGTCTATTATAGAAAAGATGGTATCTTATACTCCATAGAGACAGATAAAATTATCTATATGGAATCAACATTGCGAGTACTCCATGTATATTTGGTTGATGAGAAGATAGAAATTCCCTATATGAGTTGCAATTCCATGATGCAAAAGCTGAATGAAGAAGAGTTTCTTCGGTATGGCAGAGGTGGTATTTTGAATCGCAAGTACATTGACTATATTGATGAAACGAACCGTTATATCAGAATGAAGAATGGCTTGATGCTGGAAATGGGAATCGTGTTGAAAAAGAAATTTATAAAAGAGTTGAATTATGGTAGTTAGAACGATAGAGATACTGTTGGAGTATTTTAGTATTATGTATTGTCTATATAAGATACCAAAAGAGAAGATAAGAATTAATGTTGGGATGATTTTGGTATTTGTTATAGAGTGGATGTTGATGGTATTTTTCCAAGATGAGATAGTGTTATGGGTGAAGAAATTTTTAGTATATGGTAGTATACTGCTGTATTCTAGAATTTTTATATCTAAGTCTTGGAAAAAAACAACTAAGATAGTAGGTTTGATGACAGTAATAATTTCAACGTTACAGTTGATTTTCTTGTTTATTGTAACATTATGTTTTGGAAAAGAGAAGTATTTAGGCATGATAGTAAATGCTCTCGTCTTTTTAAGCTGTATATTGTGGAAAGAAAAATATTCCAAAATAATTGCAAATACTTTAAAGAAAATAAATGGATTAGTTCTTATGGCTGTTATGTATTTTCTTGTGCTTTTAAAGGCATTATATCTATGTGATGTGAGAGGTACAATAAATGTTAATGATTCTATTCAATTGTGGTTTGAAATACTTGTATTAAGTGTGTTGTTTATTTTTTTACTAAATGAAGAAAATAAGACTAGGCAAAAAACAAAAGAGTTACAAATGTATCAGCTGTATAATCAGGCATTTGAAGAAACAATTTCTACTATAAGAATACGGCAGCATGAGTTTGAGAATCACATAAATGCAATAAAATGTATGAGATATTCAATTAAGAATAAAGAGAAATTATTATCAGCACAAGAGCAGTATTGTAATGATGTACTTCAAGAGAGTAAGATAGAGAATTTGTTGAAATTGAAGTTAGAGCCAGCTCTGATAGGCTTTTTATATGCTAAACTTACAACTGCAGAGGAAAAGGGGATTCTGGTAGAATATAAAATTGACCCAATTGAGATTGCAGGAAGAATAAAACCTTACGAGATGATAGAACTGGTTGGTGTATTATTTGATAATGCAATAGAAGCATTGGGGCATAATGGAAATAAAAGAATAATAATGAAGCTGTTAAATAATGAAAATGGTTTTCTGTTGGAAATAGCAAATTTGAGTCGTATTTACACGAATACGGAAATAGAACAGTTTTGTGTATGTGGTTATAGTACAAAAAAGAATGGAAATCAACATGGCATTGGACTGGCGCGAGTGAAAGAAATTACAAATAAAGTTAATGCAACGTTATTAATCAAAAATCAAACATATCAAAATGAGAATTATTTATGTTTTAGAATATATTTTGAATAAACCAAAAGGAACAGAAATGTTCCTTTTGTTATTTATCAGTTGGATATTCGGGTTCTCCAAAGAAAAACAGGCTATTTCCAGAACTGAATATTTCGCCCCAAGAAACATCTGCAGTCATGATAAAGGTTAATGCCAGTGTCATCATTGAATTCATAATTTTCTTAAACACATTTCTCACCTCTTTTCTTTCGTAATTTTGCTATTATAAGTTGCACAGAATGCAACGCAATAGTCCAGAAACCGATTGGAGCAAGTGATGTTTCATAGAAGATTGCTGTCAGGATGGTGTCATAAATCGTTGCAACAAGGATATGAAACTTCCCGCGTCTGATTTCTTCAGGTGCCAGAGAAGGACGGGAATCAGACGTAATAGGACCAATTCGGTAATTAATCAAAATGCATCCACATAAAATAAGTAAGGTTATAGGAAGGGAAGGCATGAGATTTGCTAATGGAATATTGACTATATAAAAATATCCAAAAGAAAACGTTAAACATGCTAAATAATGTTTGAAATGCAGTCCTCCTGAAATAATGCGAAGCGGTAGCAGGATTAACATGGAATATAAAAATCCTTCCAAGCGTTGTGTGAGGGCAAAAAAGATAAGAAATAATATGATTTTACTCCCCTCATATACAATGCAGGAAAAGAAATAATTCAGTTTTGCTTTATCAGATTTGCTTAAATCAGGCACGGAATCAAGATAATCTGCAATGATGCGCATGACTGTCACCTCCACTCTTTACAGTGTAGTATGGAATGTCGAAGTAACAGGAAAAATGTCATGAAGTGTCAAATTGCTGTCATAAAGTGTGAAAGAAAGGGAAAGAAAACGGTTAATGCGATAAAAAGTAATGTTCGTGCGCGAACACAAGAAATGCAAGCAGAGTGAGCTATTCTAGGAATAAGAACTATCGGTAATGAAAAGAACTACAGTACCAGGTTCTGAAAAAGAATAGGGGTGGGGAACATGGAAGATATCCTGTGTAAAGGTGCAGGGGAACGTATTTTACAAATTCGCAAAGCACGAGGTTATACACGTGATGAACTTGCTGAAAAAGCAGTAATATCCAGTAAATTTTTGTATGAAATAGAACAGGGAAGGAAGAAATTTTCGGCAGAGGTCTTGTGTCACATTGCCAGGGCGTTAGAAGTAAGCTGTGATTATATTATGTTCGGGGAAGAGGCAATGGAAACGGAAGTAAATGGAGTGTTAGAAACATTTTATCTTTTCAATCAAAAACAGCGGAAAAATATAATTCCATTATTGAAAGTGATACATGGATTTTTGAAATAGAAGATAGAAGTGAGTTTAGGGCAGATATTTTGCAAAAGACAAAATATCTGTCTTTTCTTATTGTTAATCTTTGTTAATCTGATTGGCTTTGTAAAAACTGTTTCCTTTTTCCGTGTTTTGAGATAGAATAGATGGGTATTGCGAATCAGAAGATACCATGCGAAGCAGTATAAGACAAAGAGGAGACATGCGTTGAGTAGAAATAGAAAACTTGGGATAAGAGTCGGCATATTGGTTTTGGGGCTGATTCTGGTGATTGGATTAGTGAGAGCCTTTGATGCGGGAAGAGGTATGAGTAAGGAAGCTGGTTTTATGCAGGCTGAGGAAACATTTATGAGTACCTCCCAATTCGAACTGGCATTATGGAATACAGCAGATGCAGCCAATGGAGATATGCATGATATATTAGTGAAGTGGTGGTACAACCAAAATGAGGATAAGTATTACCTGTTTGTACCGGCAAACCTTGCGCAAAGGGGAATGCATTGGATGTTTTCAGAGGCAGCAAGTGTATGGATTGAGAATGAACCAATTGAAAATGGTTCTTTATGTGAACTGGAAGAAGGAAGTTATCAGCTAAAGGTAGCATTTTTACAGGAAAATAGAGATTATCAAGTTGAGATAAGATATTCTTCGAATATTGCAAGTCTGTTTCTGGAAACAGAATCGGGCAGTATGGCATGGATTCATGAGGCAAAGGAGAATTACGAGAGCGGAAGCTATACGTTGGTTGCAGGAACGGGAAATAGTTATTATACCGGAGATATGGAAAATATTCACTGCAGGGGAAATGTGTCATGGACAGATACAGACAAGAAATCTTATCAGATAAAGCTTACAGAGAAAAAGGATTTCTTTGGTATGGGAGAAGACAAGCATTGGCTACTGATTGCAAATGCGTTCGACAATACGCTTCTTAGGAATACATTAGCATTGGATATTGCAAAAGGAATCGGACTTTCCTTTACTTCGGATGCAGAATATGTGGATGTTTATGCAAATGGTGAGTTTCTTGGTAATTATCTTTTAATTGAGAAGATTGAAATTGGTGAGAATCGTGTCAATATAAGTAATCTGGAAGAACAGATGGAAGCGATGAATCCAGACAAGTTGTTAGAAGAGTATGAATTCTTTATGGAACAGCAGGGACGCTTATTTAGTACAAAGGGCTACCGGATTGAGAATCAGCCACAGGACATTACCGGAGGTTATCTTTTAGAGATAGAGACAAGTGACAGATACGGTTTGGAAGCAAGTGGATTTATTACTTCCAGAATGCAGCCGGTTGTTTTCACAAGCCCGAAATATGCTTCCTATGAACAGGTTTCGTATATAGCCAATCGTTATCAGGACTTTGAAGATGCTATATTCTCAGAGGATGGTTATAGTCCATATACAGGAACGTATTTTGCGGATTACATTGATATGGATTCTTTTGCAAGAAAATATCTGGTAGAAGAGTTGACTAAGAATCTGGATTCCGCATTTACGAGTCAGTTTTTCTATAAACCGGCTGATTCTGTTAGTACGAAATTCTTTGCTGGTCCTGCATGGGATTATGATAAGGCAATTGCAGGATCTGGTGTGACAGAAGCAGGAATTGATCTGCATGATCCGAATGGATTTTATGCGTCAACTCAGACAAAAGATTCGGATATTTGGTATGCGTTGTATCGTCAGGAAGAGTTCAGAGAGCTTGTTATTGAAATATATAAGGAAGAGTTTGAACCTATGGTTAGAAACATTGCGCAGAATCGCGTTGACCTGTATGCAGAATATATGATGGATTCTGCGATGAATAACGCAATTCGATGGCAGGTGTTTGTGGAGGAAACAACGGTAGAAGGAAAAGAACGGCTGTATCAGGAAAAGATTGCAGAATTAAGTGATTTTATGAATCTTCGTTTGGACTTTTTGAATCAGGAGTGGAGTGTACAGGAATAGATGAGTGAATACAGACATGAATATAAGTATCTGTGCCCTATGCAGAAGCTGGTATGTATTAGAAATCAGTTAGAGGCGATTATGCAGCCGGATGCGAATGTAAATGAGGATGGCATATATACCATTCGTAGTCTTTATTTTGATGATTATGATAACAGATGCTTTTATGAGAATATAAATGGAACGGATCCAAGAGAGAAGTTTCGTATTAGAATTTATAATGGTAATGCAGATTTTATACGACTTGAACTTAAGAAAAAGGAAAATGGCAAAACCAAAAAGTTATCATGCCGTTTGACACAGGAATTATGCCTTGCGGCTATGAATGGAGAAGATTTACCGGTGGATGCCATAGATGCACCATTGTATCGAAAGTTCTGCATACAGCAGAGTACAAGACTTCTTAGGCCTAAGGTCATTGTAGAATATGACAGGGTACCGTTTGTCTATCAGGATGGAAATGTCAGAGTGACTTTTGACTTACATATTCGAAGCAGTGACAGGATTGAGAGCTTTTTGGATGAGGAGATTGCATCAAGGTTGATTATGCCACAGAATCAACATGTTTTAGAAGTGAAGTTTGATGAATACATTCCTGATTTTATCTATCAATCAGTACAGAGTGAGAAGCTTCGTCAGACAACCTTTTCAAAATATTATATGTGTAGAAAATACGGAATGGGAGGAATTATTTTATGAGCATTCAGGATACATTTAAGAAATCATTTCTTACAAATTTTAACGCAACGGATATCAGTACATCGGATATTGTAATCGCTTTATTTGTGACATTGTTATTTGCATTATACATATTTTTTATTTATCGTATTATTAGCAGAAAGAGTTTTTATAATAAAAGCTTTAACATATCGCTTGCAGCATTGGCACTTATTACGGCAGCGATTATTATAACCATTCAGTCCAGTATCGTAGTATCGCTTGGTATGGTAGGTGCACTTTCTATTGTACGTTTCCGTACAGCGATAAAGGATCCGCTTGATTTGGTATTTCTGTTTTGGGCAATTGCGGTTGGTATTATCTGTGGCGTAGGTCTGTATAATGTTGCAGGTGTTGTATCGATTATTGTAACAATATTGATTTTTGTACTGGATATGATTCCGGTTGCAAAGGTGCCTATGATTCTTGTGGTACGTACCGCATATCATGACATGCAGGAAGATATTATTGGAGTTGTGGCAGAAGCTTCCAGCTATTATAAGGTTAAGTCACGCAATATCACAGGTAATCAGCTGAATATGATTATTGAACTTAGAACCAAAGAAGAAAGTACACTTTTGGATAATATATGGAACCTGGAGGGAGTAGAATATGCTTCTTTGCTTGATCATGACGGTGAAGTAACCTACTAAAAGAGGCGTATACCGAAATGATTGAATCCTATTTGAAACTGTAGTATAATTTCAAGAATAAAGCTATCATGATAAATGATAGCTTTTTACATTTGGAATTAGGATTTGAGGAAAGGAATGTATGTGTTTAGAGGATAGAAACACAATACAAGAAATCTATGGAAAACAGAATAAAAAAAGCAGTTCAAACTGAATTTAATAAGAAGAGAATTCTGGTGCTTGGGGATTTGATGGTGGATGAGTATATATTAGGTAATGTAAGTAGAATTTCACCGGAAGCGCCAGTTCCTGTACTTAACTATAAAGGCAGAGAACGTAGTGCCGGAGGTGCGTCCAATGTGGCGTTGAATATGTTTGCTATGGGCGGGGAAATTGCGGTTGCTGGCGTTGTTGGTCTGGACGAAAGTGGTGAATGGCTTAAGACGTTTTTAACGGATTATGGAATTACAACTTTGGGTATTACAGCCGAGGAGAATCGTCTAACAACGTTGAAAACACGTTTTGCGACAAAGGGACAACAGCTTTTGCGAATGGATCAGGAGGATAACAGAGGGATTCTTAGCAAAACGCAGGAACAATTGCTGCAATATGTTGAGGAACATATACAGGAATGGGATGCAGTTGTACTTTCGGATTATTGTAAAGGAGTTTTTGAAAATCCGGATTTTGTAAGGTCTTTGATACGTATTTGCAGTGAGAATCAAGTGATTGTTACGGTGGATTCCAAAAGCCGCAATATATCAGCGTTTGAGAATGCAGATTTTGTAAAGCCCAATAACCTTGAGTTAGAGAATGCAGTTGATATAAAGATTACAGACCATGAGTCGCTGGATATGGCGGGGAAGAAGTATCTTGCCATTTCAAAAGCAAAGAGTATTATTGTAACAAGAGGTGCGGATGGCATATCAATCTTTGAGCCTGGAAAAGAGCGTAGAGATTATGCTTCAAAGGCAGTTCAGGTATTTGATGTAACTGGTGCAGGAGATACGGTAATCAGTACGATTACTTTAGGATTGGCAAGTGGACTGACTTTGGACGAGGCGGTTATATTAGCTAATATTGCTGCTGGCGTAGTTATTGGAAAACGTGGAACTGCAACGGTTTCAGGTGAGGAAATTTTGGAGAAAATGAATGAAAAATAAAATTGTTACCTTAGAAGAATTAAAAAATTATGTTGATCGGGATAAAAAACTGGGAAAGCATATTGTTTCGACAAGTGGATGTTTTGATATTCTTCATGCAGGGCATGTAACGTATTTAGAGGAAGCAAGGGCAAGAGGAGATATTTTGATTGTTTTGCTGAATTCGGACAGTTCAGTCCGCGGACTGAAAGGAGAAACACGTCCTATTGTGCCGCAAGAGGAGCGCGCAATCGTGTTAGCGGGACTTTCCAGTGTGGATTATGTATGTATTTTTTCGGAACCAACTCCTTGTAATGTGATTGCTAAGATACAACCGGATGTTGTAGTAAAAGGTGGCGATTATGATGGAAAATGGATACCGGAAATGGATAGCGTTGCGGTATATGGTGGCAGGGTTGAATACGTAAATCTCGTAGATGGCTGCTCTACAACCAATATTGTGAAGAAGATAGAGAAGTTAGTAAAGGAGTAAAGTATGAAGGAGTATATCAAAGAGAATATCAGGGAAGGATTGGAGAGTAAGCAGCAGTTATTGGAGGATGAGAGTTTACTTTCTACGGTAGAAGAGGTAGCGAAACAGTGTATAGAAGCATATAAAAATGGAAATAAGCTTTTGGTATGCGGAAACGGAGGAAGTGCTTCTGATGCACAGCATATGGTTGGAGAATTGGTAGGAAGATACTTAAAGGAACGAAAAGGAATTCCGGCAATCGCATTGACTGCCAATTCAACGGTTATGACTGCAATTTCTAATGACTATGATTATGAGAGTGCCTTTGCAAAACAGGTTAGAGCACTTGGAAATGAAGGAGATATTCTGATTGGTATATCAACAAGTGGTAATTCCGGAAATGTTGTGAAAGCATTTGCAGAAGCAAAAGAGATGGGAATCAAAACGGTAGGATTTACTGGAAGAAGTGGTGGTAAGATGAAACAGTGTAGTGATTACCTTTTGAATGTAACATCGGATAGAACACCAAGAATTCAGGAAATGCACATTTTGTTGATTCATACGATATGTGGGTTGATAGAAGACGGACTTTGGAAGGATGGCTTCTTTGGAGAAATCCATGAATAAGGCTGTTTTTTTGGACCGTGATGGGACTATTAATGTGGATGTTGATTATTTACATGAGACAGAGAAACTTGTATTTATCGAAGGCGTTCCACAGGCGTTGGCACAATTAAAGAAAATGGGATATAAGTTAGTTGTGATTTCTAATCAGTCTGGCATTGGAAGAGGATTTTATAGTACAAAAGAGGTAGAGGTTCTTCATGAATATATGAATGAACTTTTATCGAAGCAGAACGCTCAAATCGATGCGTTCTATTATTGCCCGCATGTAGAAAGTGACAACTGTAATTGTAGAAAACCCGGAATAGGATTGATAGAGCAGGCAGTTCGTGACCTTGATATTGATTTAGAGCAATCCTATATGGTTGGGGATAAAGAGTCGGATGTACTTACTGCAATTGGGGCAGGCTGTAGATATGGACTGGTATTAAGTGGGCATTCTGTATCAAAAGAGATACAAAAGAAGTATCAGGGTCATGTATACAAGGCTTTGAGAGAATTTGTACAGTGTATAGGAGAAATGGACGGATGTTAGGGCAGAATGAATGGAAAAAGCTGGGACGCTGGGCAAATATATGGTGGTCGCAGTTTCGATTCCTTACGATGAAAAATAACAGACCTGTAAATCAGACGGCAGATGATGTTATTGTGATTAAAATGGATGCAATAGGAGATTTTTTGATTTGGCTGGATAGTGCATCGCAGTATAAAAAGATATATAAAAATCAAAGAATAGTATTGATTTGTAATACGGTATGTGAGGAGATTGCAAAACATACCGGTTTTTTTGATGAAATCATATCAGTTCAAAGTAGAAGATTTGAAGCAGATAATAAATACAAAAAAGAAATTTTGGAGAAGCTTCGTAAGAGAAGCTTCCATACATTGCTTCAAACGGCATATTCAAGAACCATAGACATGGATATACTGGCATGTTGCATTCCGGCAAAAGAGAAGATCGGATTTGTAGCAGACGAATCCAGAGAGAATTTAAGCCGATTTGTAACTTTTCGGTGGATTTGCAAAAAGCTGGATAAAATATATGATAAGTTGATTCCATCTGGAGAAAAGGGATTAATGGAGTTGGAGCGAAATGCAGTGTTTATCCGAGGATTGGGACGTGAGTTTAAGGCTGGATACTCAGAACTGCCAATTGCGCAGGTAAAAGAAGGCATTATTCCTCAAAAGCCATATGTAGTCTTTTTCCCGGGATCCAGTTCAGAGAAAAAAATGTGGCCCATTGATCGTTTTGCACAGGTAGGGGAATATATAATATCGAAGAAAAATATGGACATTTATTTGTGCGGAAGCAAGGATGAGGCTTATATATATGAGAATTTTATGAATTCCATGACGAGGAATGAATATAAGGAACGGGTGCATAATTATTTTGGTAAAACAACATTGCTTGAACTTGCAGAGGTAATACGCCATTCTGAGTTGATTATCAGCAATGACACTAGTGGGATTCATTTTGCAGCAGCAGTTAATACAAAGGGTATTTGCCTCTTTGGAGAATTTGCATTTGGGCGTTTTCTTCCATATCGTTGTGAACGGGATTGTAAAGAACACAATCCAATTATTGTATGTCATGCAGGAATGCAATGTGCAGGCTGCTCAGCAAAGGGTACGAGAACATCGGCTTGCAAAGAACATTTAATGAAAGCTGGAAAATATCTCTGTATTGATGAAATTACCGTGGAACAGGTGTTGGAGTGGATATAAGTTGTGGCATAGTAAGCAAAGCAGAAGGACAAATACATGAAAAAATATGACAAGATTATCATCGGTGCAGGATTGTATGGCTTATACTCTGCACTGTTTTGTGGCAGTAAGGGACAAAGCGTCCTGGTCTTGGAAAAGGATCCGACACCATTTCGAAGAGCCACTTATATCAATCAGGCAAGAGTACACCAGGGGTATCATTATCCAAGGTCTATTTCGACTGCCATGAAGTCAGCAGGTTATTTCGAACGCTTTAATAAAGATTATAATTTCTGCATCAATCGTGAGTTCGAGAAGGTGTATGCAACCTCAAGTGAATATTCATGGTCTAATGGTGAACAGTTTAAGAAGTTTTGCGAAGCGGCAGGAATCCTTTGTGAGGAACAGCATCCGGGAAAGTTTTTTCAGGACGGAATGTGTGATGGGGCTTTCCTGACAAGAGAATATACGTATGATGCCATGATTCTTAAGGATTATTTTTTAAATAAGTTAGGACAACTGTCAAATGTTGAGATCTGGTATGGAGTAGATATTACGGCAATAGGTAAATTACCAGATGCGTATGAGCTTACGCTTTCTGATGGAAGAAGTCTTCAGACCGGGTTTCTTGTAAATGCAACCTATGCGTCTACCAATCAGATACTTGATATGTTGGGATTTGAGAAGTTTAAGATTAAGTATGAGCTTTGTGAAATTATTCTTTGTGATGTGAATGAAAGGCTCAAAGGCTATGGATTCACGGTAATGGATGGTCCATTCTTCTCTATTATGCCATTTGGTAAGACGGGGCTTCACTCCTTGACATCGGTTACTTTTACGCCTCATACAACAAGCTATGATGCGACACCAACCTTTGCCTGTCAGGCAGCTAGCGATGGATATTGTAGTCCGGCAGTACTTGGTAATTGTAATGATTGTAAGGCAAAGCCAAAGAGTGCTTTTCCATATATGGCAAATCTGGCAAGAAAGTATTTACGTGAGGAATATGGATTTACTTATCAGGATTCCCTGTTTTCCATGAAGCCGATTCTGATGAGCTCAGAGATTGATGATTCAAGACCGACAGTCATCAGGACATATTCGACGAAACCTACCTTTGTAGGGGTGCTTTCAGGAAAGATTAATACAGTGTATGACTTGGATGAGGTATTAAACGATGAATAAGCAAACATCAAATAAAGAGAAAAATTTTATGTCTGCGGTTATCTATGTGCATAATGCAGAGCAGCGGATAGAAGCGTTCTTACGAACCGTTATGAAGGTAATGGAGGAGCATTTTGAACATTCGGAGATTATCTGTGTCAATGATGATTCCAGTGACAACAGTGTTGAGGTAATTAAGAGAGTCAGTAAGGATGCGGTACATACCTCGGTTTCGGTATTGAATATGAGTTATTTTCATGGGCTTGAAGTTGCCATGAATGCGGGGATTGACTTATCGATTGGGGATTTTGTGCTGGAATTTGATTCGACAGTGCTTGATTTTGAAGAAGAAGAGATTATGAAAGTATACGGTAAGTCTCTTGAGGGTTACGATATTGTGAGCGCATCCCCTGATCGTAAGCAGAAGACTTCTTCGAACCTGTTCTACTATGTTTTCAACAAATTTGCACATTATTCGTATCAGATGTGTACAGAGCGTTTTCGTGTGTTGAGTAGACGGGTAATTAATCGGATCAGCAGTATGAATAAAACAGTTCCTTACCGTAAAGCAGTTTATGCGACTTGCGGTCTGAAAACAGCGAACTTGAAATATAAAGTAATGGAAGGTGTTACAAAGGATAAGGATGACAGGCGTGAGAAGAAATACCGGCAGGATCTTGCGGTTGATACCATGATTCTTTTTACGGAGATCGGTTATCGTTTTTCGATTACGATGACAGTTATCATGATGCTGGTAGCGGTATTGGTTGCCATTTATTCGGTGATTATTTATCTGCTTAGCACACCGGTAGCAGGATGGACAACAACCATATTTTTTATGGCATTTGCCTTTTTTGGACTGTTTGGTATTCTTACCATTATTATCAAGTATTTGCAGATTCTTGTGGATTTGGTATTTAAGCGCAAGAAATACAGCTTTGAAAGTATAGAGAAACTTACAAAATAGGAGGAACTAAGCATGGTAGCTTTAGTTGGATATACAGGCTTTGTAGGAAGTAACATATATGCAAAGGGACAGATTGACAAAGCGTTCAACTCTAAGAACATAGAAGATGCGTATGGCTTGGAGCCGGATTTACTGATTTATGCAGGGCTTCGAGCAGAGAAGTATCTTGCAAACAATGCACCTGAGAAAGATATGGAGTTAATTGAGCAGGCAAAGGAAAATATTTCCAAGATTGCGCCCAAAAAACTGGTTTTGATATCGACGGTAGATGTCTGGAAAGAACCAAATGGCAAAACGGAAGAGGATACCATTGATTGTGAAGGACTTCATGCATATGGATTTAATCGTTATCAACTGGAATGCTGGGTAAGGGAGAATTATCCGGATGCAGTGATTATTCGATTACCGGGCTTGTTTGGTATCAATATCAAGAAGAATTTTATTTATGATTATATCAATGTCATTCCTTTTATGCTAAAGGAGTCAAAGTTTGCGGAATTGTCAGCAAAAGAGCCGGATTTATTAACAGAGTGTTATGAATTACAGGATAATGGATTCTATAAATGTAAGGACCTTCCGACAGAGAAGAAAGAGGCTTTAAAAACATGCTTTCAGAGACTTGGATTTACGGCGCTTAACTTTACGGATAGTCGTAATGTATATCAGTTCTATCCGCTAGAGCGTTTATGGGACGATATACAGATTGCGCTGGAAAATGACATCAGATTATGGCATCCGGCAACAGAACCGGTTTCGGCAGCAGAAGTATATCAGAATCTGACAGGGAAGAAGTTTATAAATGAGCTTTCTGGAACTCCTGTTTTTTATGATTACAGAACAAAATATGCAGAGATCTTTGGCGGAAGCAATGGCTATATTTGCAGCAAGGAACAGATTCTTCAAAGCATTGCTGAATTTGTGAAACGCTAGAAAGGATAAGAGATGAGACTTGCAATATCGAATATCGCATGGGCTGTAGAGCAGGATGCGGGAATGTATGAAAGGATGAAGCGTTTAGGCTTTGAGGGGCTTGAGATTGCGCCAACAAGGATTTTTCCAGAGAGTCCTTATGACAAGCTGGAACAGGCAGTAAAATGGCAGCAGGAATTAGCAGCACAGTATGGCTTGTGTGTACCATCCATGCAATCTATCTGGTTTGGCAGACAAGAGAAGATTTTTGGAAGTGAACAGGAACGAAAGGCGTTACTTGCCTATACGAAGAAAGCGATTGATTTTGCCGCAGCAATTGGATGTCAGAATCTGGTATTTGGATGTCCACGTAATCGAGCTGTACCAGAGGGCGTATCCAGGGAGCTGGCGATTCCTTTCTTTCAGGAATTGGGAGCTTATGCAGCCGGTAAGGGAACCGTTGTAGGTATGGAGGCAAATCCGCCGATTTATAATACAAATTATATCAATGATACCAAGAGTGCATTGGAACTTATCGACCAGGTAGAGGAAAAAGGATTTGGACTGAATCTGGATGTGGGAACCATGATTTGTAATGGAGAAGCGGTTGAGGTCTTAGAAGGAAAGCATAAGCAGATTAGTCATGTACATATCAGTGAGCCGGGATTAAAGCCGATTGAGCAAAGAAGCCTGCATAAAGAGCTTGCATGCTTTTTGAAGGAGAATGCATATGCTGGTTTTGTATCGATTGAGATGGGGAAACAGGAAGTGTTCGAGGAGATGGCTTTACAGGAGATTATGTGCTATGTAAAGGAGATATTTGGATGATTTACGAGAAGCAGGACGGTGTCCCGAAGTTTGCATGTACGGAATATGCACCGAAAACAAAAGATTATGTAGTGCTGATTCCTATTATTAATGAGGGAGAGCGCATCAAAAGAGAATTAGAACGGGCTAAAAAGGGTCAGGTGTCATCTTATGCAGATATTGTAATCTGTGATGGGGGCTCAACGGACGGATGCACGAAGGAGGAGATACTTCGCAGTCTGGATGTAAATACCCTTCTTGTAAAGCAGGATGCCGGCAAACAGGGAGTTCAGCTTCGTATGGGTATCTGGTGGGCATTGCAGAGAGAATATCAGGGAATCATCACAATAGATGGAAATGATAAGGATAGCATCGAAGATGTTCCACGTTTTATTGAGAAGCTGAAAGAGGGATATGATTTTATTCAGGGTTCACGCTTTATCAAAGGCGGAAAGGCAATCAATACACCTTTTATTCGAAATGTATCCGTAAGACTGATTCATGCACCGGTTATTTCCCTGACAGCAGGCAAACGTTTTACCGATACGACCAATGCTTACAGAGCATATTCTGCAAGATATCTGTCTGATGAGAGAGTACAACCATTAAGAGATATTTTCATGACGTATGAATTATTGGCATATTTGTCGGTTCGTGCAACCCAGCTTGGATTTAAGGCGTGTGAGATTCCGGTGACAAGAGCATATCCGAAAAAGGGAAAGACACCGACGAAAATTAGTTTCTTTAAAGGAAACAGTGAGTTGATGAAGATTCTGTTTCAGAATCTTTTCGGGGCATATAATCCCTAATTACCACATTTTTTCCTAAATTTAGGTCAAGTTAGCTAAAGATTTTCGGGATTATGACGAAGATAAGAAAAGCGTTCTGTTTGGATTTACAGAGGGCTTTTTTTTGTGCTATAATCCCAATGTTATTAAATTTTTATTAAGTTTTAAAAGAGAGCGATTGAGGAAGAGATGGAAAACGTTAGAAGAAAAAACAAAATGATTGAAACCTACAGTCTTCTGCTGATTGACATGATTAGTGTTCTTGTGGCTTACTGGCTTGCGCTTGTTTTGCGATTTGACATTATCAAGGAGATTTATCCAAAGGATTATCATGCGACAGTAGGCTGTTACATTCTGATTTTGTGTCTGTTGTATACTTTATTTATGGATGGAAACAGATACTTTTTCAGCCGTAATAACTGGAGAGAACTGTTTTGTACGGCACGCTATACCGGAATAATCATGATTGGCCTGGTATTGGTGTTGTATCTGACACAGCAGGCTTTTGAGTTCTCACGATTGATTTATGCGATTTTCTTTGTGACCAATACAGTGATTACCTATGTAGCGCATATTGTGTTTAAGAAGTTCATGCTTAGTTATTATCGTAAGAGCGAGAGTAACACGAAGATGATGGTACTTACCATTGACATGCTTGCCAGTGAAGTGATTAATAAGTTCAAGAAGGAAAATGCATGGGATCGTGATATCACAGCAGTTGCACTGTATGATACAGACAAGAAAGGAACTACATGTGAAGGTGTTCCGGTAGTTGCTTCAAGAGAAGATTTATATGACGTTGTCTGTCAGATGATGGTGGATGAAGTATTTATCTGTCTTCCGGGTGTGCCGATGCTTGAGATCCGGGAAATGGTAACAAAGTTTGAGGAAATGGGACTTGTTTGCCATTATAATGTAGATATTTTCAGCCATTATACGCCAAATACTACGGTTCAGCAGATGGCAGGTTACTCTGTGATTTCCTTTACTTTACAGTCAATGGATTCCAGACGATTATTAATTAAGAGATTGATTGATATTGTTGGTTCGCTGGTTGGTATTTTAATTACCTGTATTCTTACACCATTTGTGGCACTTGCAATCAAGATAGATTCACCGGGACCGGTATTCTTCTCACAGACAAGAATTGGTAAGAATGGACGAAGATTTAAGATTTGGAAATTCCGTTCCATGTACATAGATGCAGAAGAGCGTAAGAAGGAATTGGAAGCTCAGAACGAAGTTAAGGGTCTTATGTTTAAGATGGAAAATGACCCACGTATTACGAAAGTTGGTAATTTTATCCGTAAGACAAGTATTGATGAGACACCACAGTTCTTTAATATTTTCCTTGGTGATATGAGTCTTGTAGGAACACGTCCACCAACAGAGGATGAATTTGAGAAATATAATGGATATTACAGAAGACGTATGAGTATCAAGCCGGGTCTGACTGGTATGTGGCAGGTAAGTGGTCGAAGTGATATTCAGGACTTTGAAGAAATCGTTAAACTTGACTTACAGTATATTGATAACTGGTCATTAGGTTTGGATATTAAAATTTTATTTATGACTGTATATACAGTACTTGCAAGAAAAGGCTCTAAATAGCCTTTTCTTTTTGCATGTTAGAAAATACAAGGAGAAGCGTTCATAAATAGTCACTATGGTTGACTATATTACTATAAAAATGCTATAATCAGAACGAATTTGGAGATAATATTTATGTAACTATTGAGGATGGCAGTGTTTTGGGGAGCTGTCCTTGAAAGGCATAGATTGATGTGTGATAGATAAATTATAGTGGGCAATACAATAAAGGAAAAGTTATGGAAGATTTGCGACATTGTGAAATTTTAAAGACAAAAATAAATGTCACTAATATGCAGGATACGCTTGCATACATCAATGCGCATATTGAGGAATTACGAGGAAAGTATATTTGTGTTTCTAATGTGCATACGACGGTAATGTCTTATGAGAATGAGAGATACCGTGAAATACAGAATAATGCAGCTATGGCATTGCCGGATGGGGCACCTTTATCCAATTACAGTAGGAAAAAGGGATATAAGGATGCTGGCCGTGTTACGGGACCGGATTTGATGTTGGAGCTGTTTCAAATATCACAACAAAAGGGATACCGCCATTTCTTTTATGGGGCAACACAAGAGACTTTGGACTGTATGCGTGAAGTGATAGAACGAGATTATCCCAATATGCAGATTGCGGGGATGTATTCACCACCGTTTCGCAAGACGACAGAAGAAGAGGATGAGATGATTATGAAAATGATGAATGATTCACATCCTGATTTTATCTGGATTGGTCTTGGAGCACCAAAGCAGGAAGAATGGATGTATGAGCACCAGGATAAGGTAAATGGTGTTATGATTGGCGTTGGAGCAGGTTTTGATTATCTTGCGGGATATATTAAACGTGCACCGGTATGGATGCAAAGGATTTCTATGGAATGGTTCTATAGATTGCTTCAGGATCCGGTTCGCTTATGGAAACGGTATCTTACAACGAACTTTAAATTTATCCGCTTTACACATAAGGAAGGTAAGGATAGTAAATGATGAGTAATAAAATTTTCTTTCATGCGGATGATTATGGAGTGACACCTGATCAGGCATCAAAGATTCTTTGTTGTCATGCAGAAGGGGCGTTAAATAGTATCAGCGTCATTGCGAATGTACCGCAGTTGGAGGAATGTTTGCGTATATTGGATGCGGAAGATCAAGAGCATCAGATACGTCGTGTATTACATTTGAATTTCGTAGAAGGAAGACCTGTTGCAGATCCGGAACAGGTCTCTTTACTTATTGACGAAACAGGATATTTTAATTGCTCTTTTATACAGCTTTTGAAATGGAATTATACCAGGAAAGGGAATCAAAGAAAGAAACTTAAGGAACAACTTAAGAAAGAGATTACTGCACAGCTTGCAAGAGTAACAAGGGAGTATGATTATCACATTACGGCAATTGATTCACACCAGCATTATCATATGATACCAATTGTTTTAGAGGCGTTGCTGGAAGTGTTGGCAGAACAGGAGATTTCGGTGCAGGAAGTCAGAGTTCCGGTTGATCCGTTGACACCTCTGCTAAGAACTCCTGCCATGTGGTGTAAGGTTCCGCTGATGAATTGGGTTAAATGGGTGATCTTGGCAATTCATGCAAAAGGAAATAAAAAACTGCTTGCACAGCAGGGAATTGGTGTGCCCGTATTTTTTGGCATATTTTTCACCTGCGAAATGAAGACAGAGATAGTGGAAGTTCTGTTGCCCCGGTATAAGGAGTATGCTGATAAGAAGCAGAAATCGTTAGAGTTGATGTTTCATCCGGGAAATCTGACAGCAAGGTATGAATTGCTGGATGAACGTTCGAAAGAACTGGAGGATTTTTATTTGTCAGATAACCGCTTTGCGGAAGCAGAGTGTTTACGTAAGGCACAGAACTTAGGATGGTAACCGTTTATCCATAGGGGATAAAGAGGATTACATAGATGGGAGAGTATTATGAAAAAGAAATATGTAGTAATGATGCTGGCTGTTAGTATGCTGGCATTATCGGCATGTGCAAAAGAAAACAATACAGCAGATACCTGTAGTTGCACCTGCGCTGGGTGTGCAGATTGCGTGTACAAACAGGAAGCAATGGAGACACAGACAACAGTAGAGGATGCAGAAGATGTATTTATGCAGGAGGCGGTGCCGGCGGCAGAGGCTGTGAATGAGGAAAGCTTACAACAGGAAGAAGCCGCATCGCAGACAGAAAGCGTAACAACACAGCAGGAAGAACAGCAGACTGTGGCGGATGTGCCCGTTGCAGAGCTTACAGAGGGAGAAAAGGCGGCAAGAAAGGAGCAGCAGGCTAATTTCGCAACAGCAAGAGAACAGCTGTATTCCATGGATAATTCTCTTGAGAAGACACAAAAGATTAATGAGATAGATAAACAGATTCTTGCCAATAATTCTTTTGATTTTTCGACAAAGACAATACAGTTTTTGGGAGATAGCATTACGGAAGGAATCTGTGGTGCAAAAGCAGATAATGGTGATTATATAAGTTATGTTAATTATGTAAACGATTATTTACAGTTTGCTAATTGCATGAATAATGGTAAGGCTGGAAGAATGTTCTCTGATTATGCCGGAGAAGAGTTATCTTTTAGTCTTAATATGGGAAATATGTTCAATAATAGTGCAGATATCTCAGTTATTTTTCTAGGTGTGAATGATTATTTGACCAATAGAGAGAATAAGAGATATGGCGATTATTATGCAACCGAGAGTACGGCAGGATATGTTGGTTCTTTGCGTTATACGATGAAGCAGTTGAAGGCTAACTATCCAAATCAGGAAGTGTTCTTTGTAACAATGTATAATATGTCAAAGACTGCAAACAGTACCTATACAGATACTACAACTTCACCACAGCTTGCAGAATATCTGGATATGCTGCGTAAAGTGGTAAATGATTATGGATATCATTTGATTGAACTTTATGATACCGGGTTTATGGATTGTACGGATAGTGCGACAAGCAATACGTATACAGCAGACGGACTGCATCCGGCAGATAGTGGCAATCGTATTTTAGGCGAGCATATTGCCGCAGAATTATCATTATATTACAGTCAGAAGCAATAATGCTTCTGACGGAGTTTTTGGAGATGGGAATGGAGAATTGGAATCAGATAGAAGCGTCAATCCTTGTGTGGGTGCAGGACAATTTGCGTACAGAACTTTTTGACTGTATTATGCCGTTTGTATCTATGTTGAATAATAGTGGTATAGTAGCCATTCTTACTGTTGTTGTTCTTATACTGTGGCGTAGATATCGTCATGTCGGAGTGACAGCAGCGGTTTCTCTTTTTGTAGAATTTCTATTGCTGAATGTCTGGTTGAAAAACATGGTACATAGAACAAGACCATATATAGTAGATACAGACCTTGTATTATTAGGTGACAGACCGGGGGATTTTTCGTTCCCGTCAGGCCATACAGGTTCTGCATTTGCAGTAGCAGTGGTCGTGCTTTTGTGTATGCCAAAACGCTATGGGATACCGGCAATGGTGGTAGCCACTCTGATTGCTTTGTCACGATTGTACAATGGGGCGCATTATCCGACCGATGTAGCCGGGGCGATTGTGATTGCGGTCATTACGGGTGTGATGGCATGGAAGTTGATATTGCCAAGAGCATCCGGGTACTTTCAGAAGGTTGGAGATAAAGAGAAGGAGTAAATACAAAAGTGCAGATTATACATTGGTCTATACTGATTTTGCTTGTAACGGTAATGCCTTTTCTACTGGGAATGGTTCCGGTTAAAGTCATGAATAGCTTTCAGAAAACACCTGCAATGGCTTATCTTTGCGGTTGGTTTGTGAGCTTTTCTGTATTTGAACTGGTTTCTGTTCCTTTTATTTTGCTGGAAAGAAGCTTTACAGAGGTTGTTGTTGTATATAGCATTGTGATAGCTGTTATTCTTGTAGTATCTGTTTTGTGGGGGAAGGATATGATAAAGCAGTTTCTTTCCTGGACAAGATGGAAAAAGGGACTTTTGGACATGCCCTGGTGGACAAGAATCGGATGGCTTGTTGCGATACTGTTGATTGGTGCGCAGATGTTTGCTGCTGTCTATTATGAGTATTATGACGGGGATGATGCCTATTATATTGCACAATCAGTTATGACAGATACCTTTGATACGATGTATGTAAGAGATAATTACACAGGGTATCCATATGATTTGGATATCAGACATGCTTTGTCACCAACGCCGATTTATATTGCATGGATGTCCAGAATTAGTGGGATTCATGCAGCCATTGTTGCGCATAGTGTTCTGGCACCGGTTTGGCTTCTTTTGATGTATTGTGTATATAATCAGATTGGAAAACGTCTTCTTGCCAAGAATAAGGAATGGCAGCCACTGTTTTTGATCTTTTTAAGTATTTGGTTTTTCTTTGGTAAGGTTTCACTTTATACATCAGAGACATTTGTCATGACTAGAACATGGCAGGGGAAGGGGCTTATGGCAGGTGTGATCATGCCCACTTTGTTATTATGTTTGATTTATCTGGCTGACAAGAAACCGAGAATAGGAAGCTGGATGCTGTTTGTCATGGTAATCCTGTCGGCTGTTTTTGCAACGAGCGTGTCCTTTATGCTTGTGCCAACGGTGGTTGGAATTGCAGCGGTGCTGATTGGCTGGCAGAAGAAAAGTGCTAAGACAGTGTTACTGATGGGAGCGTGCTGTATTCCTTGTATTGCACTGGCTTTGTGCTATCTTTTGATTCGGTAGAAGGGAGGAATGACTGTGAAGGAAGCGATGAAGGTTGCTTTGGAGGAGTTGCTTTTATATAACGGTAATAGCTTTCTGATTCCTCTTTTTTTGGTGGCACTTGTTTTATTGTGGTTCGTGGAGCGAGACAGAAGAGTAAGGACAGTGCTGATTTATTTATCGGTGGCGTTGGTTGCAGTCTTTTTGTGCCCCCTTTATGCATGGATAGGCCAGAAGATAGACGATGAGATTTACTATCGTGTCTTTTGGACGTTGCCAATTGGGTTATTGTTTTGCTATGGTGGGGTAAGACTGTTAATTCGTTTGAAAAAGACGATAAGCCGGGTGATTGCAGGAGTCTTGATTGTCCTGATTATTTGTATCAATGGAGAGTTTGTATATAAAAATACAACTCATTTTCAAGCAACAAATGCATATCACATTCCACAAAATGTGATTGATGTTGCGGAAGCGGTTCGTATGGAGAAGTACAAGCCAATTGCAGTCTTACCGGCAGAATTGTTAACACATATAAGACAGTACACAGGTGATATTTTTACACCATATGGAAGAAATATTCTTGTGGAACGATGGAATTTTGAAAATGATCTGTATGATGCCATGGAAGCGGAAGTGTATGATGCAGAGGAGATTGCGGTTCAGGCAAGAAAGGAACATTGTGCATTTGTCGTATTATCCTCTGCAAAGCAAATGAAGGGAAGCATGGAAGAACAGAATTATTTCTTGAAAGATTTTGTGGCGGGATATTATATTTATATGGATTATAACTATTATGAGGTTTATCAGGAACAGGGGCTTTTGGATGAGGATATGCTTCCGTTTGCAAAATGATGTAAAAAACGTGTTTGCGAAACAAGTTGACAGGGAAAAAGTGGAATTGTAGAATAATGGTATAAATTAGCTTATGGAGTGAGGAGAAAGGAGAGTTTACGATTATGAAGAAGCTGATGAGTATGATTTGTGCATTGGCAATGATAATGGTATTGCTTGTGCCGACAAAAGTTATGGCAGCAGAAGGGCCTTGTTGGACAAAAGTAGATGGTCAGGAGGCATGGACATATACGGATGGACAAGGAACAGAGCTTATAGCAAAGATCCAGGGCAATACTCTGTATATTCAGGGAAAAGGAGAGATTCCTTCTTACAGCAGGGATATGCTTGGTAATAGACCATGGAATAATAAGGTGATTTATTCTATTATTATTTCAGATGAAGTAACATCCATAGGGGCAGAAGCTTTTTCCAATATGGCTAAGCTTCATGATGTTACCATGCCGGTAAGTGCTTTTTTGGAAGATGTATCTGCATTTGCAGGTGCTCCGAAAGAGTGTATTTTCTATTTTAAAGGAACCAATATTGTAAGTCGCAACGTTGGAAATGTTCCATATAACAGTGTGGATAGTATTGCTGCTTTCATGCAGAAGAATAATGGCGTATATCAGTATCATATGGATAATTACTATATGACTTCCTGGGTACAGAATACGGTATTACCTAAGATTGAGAAGTTATCTCCAAAAGATGCAAATTCAACATATTATAATGTGAATTATCCAATTATAAATTATGAAAGTAAATTGAGTTTTGTAAGTCCAAAACCGGATTATACGATGAATACAAGTATTGTAAGCAAGCAACAAGGTAAGACAGCATTGGAGATTTTTGCTCTTGTTCTTGGAGATCATACTTATGTTGCAGCCTATAATATGGCTGTCAATAATGCAAAGGGAATTGTAAAGAGTACAGATACCGCTCTTACTTATCAGATGACAATTCCGGCAGCATACCAGTATCCGGGAAGACAGTTTTCGTTGATTCAGCTTGGAAATGGTGTTGTGAATATGCTTGCAGATGAGGATATGGATGATGGTACTTTCACATTTACAACCGATTATCCATCCACAGTGTATGCTCTTGTTTATAAAGATGTTCCTGTGTTAACCCCGGAAACAGTACAATAATATAGGAAGTAGAAACGGTGACTGGAAAAGCCACCGTTTTTTTTGCACGCTGAAGCAATGGAAAATGTGGCAAGTGCGCTTGCACAAAGATAGGCAGCCGTGATATAGTCAAACAGATGGAAGGAGAGAGCAAAGGATGAAAGAAAAAGGAGTGACACTGAAAAATATTTTTTTGTTACAGGCAATTATTGTGATTTATACAGTGTCTAGTGTGATGGCGAAACTTGTATCGACAAGTCAAGGTGAGCCTGTGAAGGCTCTGATGTTTTTTGGATTGGAATTCGTGCTTCTGGCAGTATATGCTTTATTCTGGCAGCAGATGTTGAAACGTTTTGAATTGAGTGTTGCGTATGCGAATCGATCCATGGCGATTTTATGGTCTGTGATTTGGGCAGTGGTATTCTTTCATGAAAAAATTACTCTGCGTAATATTCTTGGTGTTCTGTTGGTGCTTGTTGGGACGATTATTGTGAATATGGATGCAAAGGGAGGAGAGCAGGATGTTTAATCATTATTTGTTGTGCATGCTTCTTTCTGTCAGTGTGGCATCTGTTTCACAGATTTCGTTGAAAAAGAGTACATTTCAAAAATATGATTCCGTAATCAGGGAGTATTTGAATCCTTGGGTGATTGGGGGCTATGGAATGCTTGTTCTTTCCATGCTCATCAGTATTTATGCATATAGTGGTGTGGATTATAAGAATGGACCAGTGATTGAGTCACTGGGGAATGTCTTTGTACCGGTTCTTAGCTGGCTGATTTTCAAAGAAAAATTATCCATTCGAAAAATGGCAGGAATATTATGTATCATGATGGGAATTGTTGTATTTTATTCTTGATCATTTCTATAGGAAAGCCACGTATGAAGGTGTATAAATATGAAAAACAAATAATGGAAAAAGAAAAAACGCAGTTGTTATACCAGTCTAACTTTGGTATACTTGTTACAAAATTGTTATTAGGAGGAATAGAGGCCGGAAGACCATGATTTTCGGTAAAAGGACAGTAGAGGAATGAAGAAGAAAAAGGGTTATGGTTTATTTGGTACGAATAAGAGAAAGCCAGCCAAAAGAGCGGATAAATATACACAGGAATATTATGAAGAATATAACGAATATGACGAAGAGGAATATGATTCAGAGTATTATGACGGGGAAGAAGAGGGCGCATATTATGAGGATGGCGCATACGAAATGGAAGAGTATGAGCTAGAAGAGTATGAAGAAGCCGACGAATACTATGACTCGGAAGAGTACGAAGAAGCCGACGAATATTATGATTCAGAAGAGTACGAAGAAGCTGACGAATACTATGACTCAGAAGAGTATGAAGAGGCTGACGAATATTATGATTCAGAAGAGTACGAAGAAGCTGACGAATATTATGATTCAGAAGAGTACGAAGAAGCTGACGAATATTATGATT
>CAYUKO010000033.1:0-3540 GCA_964445375.1 uncultured Roseburia sp. | reverse complement strand
CAGAAGAGTACGAAGAAGCTGACGAATATTATGACTCAGAAGAGTATGAAGAGGCAGACGAATATTATGAGGCTGAGGAGTATGAAGATGCTGGGTATTATGAGGAAGCAGCGGAATATGATGCAGAAGACTATGAGAATCAAGAATATGATAATGAAGAGAGCTTTGATATAGGGTATGAAGGCTATTATGAGGCTCAGCTCTATGACGAGGATTATGAGGAAGCGGCAGCAGGGACTTTGTTAGATCGTATCAAGCAAATGGTTTGTAATATGACAGCTATGGATGTTATTGTTGCTATGACAGGAGTAGTTATTCTGGTGGCAGCACTGGTGACCTTTAGCATGGTTCATGCGTCAAATGAGATTGAAGAACAGATTCAGGCAATTGTTCCTGTTGGAACAGAGTTGAGTAGTGTTGGTATTGTGGGAGAAAGCGGTCTGCTTGCAATGACAGATGCCAGGATTATGGCGCAAGGTGATACAGAGATTGAAGCGGCTGAGGTGATTACATCGGAGACAGAAGAACATGCAGAGGCAGTAAAGGTTAGTGTAAGCTTTACTTCTGTAGAAAGAGATCTTAAGATTCGCTTTACGGATGCTTCGACAGGAGAACTGATTACAGGCACGGCTTTTGAGGTTACCTTGACAAATGCTAAGGGAAAACAGTTGATTCTTACGGATGATGACATGGATGGTATTATTTATGCAACGAATGTCAATGCAGGTAAATTTGATGCTGTGATTACATCTACGGATAAATATAAGTTCCCGACAACCCCTCAGCAGGTTACGGTTAAGGATAAGGTAGAATACGTTGTTATTAATGTGCAGGATGAGGTTAAAACAGAAGCGCAGGTTAACGTTGCGGTAGAAGATACAGAGGAAAAGGTTGCTGTAGCAGAAGAAGTTAAGCTGACGGATACGGTAGAATGGGTAGAATCCTCGAAAACAGTGGTAAGTGGAACGGAAGGGTATACCAAGATTGAAAAGAGTACGATTCCGGATCCGTCTCAGCTTTCCGTGAATAGTAAGCGGATGTCCTTTGACACCTTGAATGTGACTTTAGATAAGACGAGCCTGAAACTTTATACCGGTGGAAGTGCTACTTTGCAGGGAACTTCTTATAAGGATTATGAAGAAACACTGGAGGGTGGAATCAAAAACGAGTATCAATTTACTTCAGGGTGGAAATCTTCAAATGAAAATGTTGCAACGGTTTCAGGCGGATCGGTAACAGCTAAGGATGCGGGAACGACAACGATTACATACACCGTTACCAGAAAGACCATTACAACAAAGACAATTGCAGGAGAGCAGAAGGAAGAAACAAAGACGGAAGAAGTTTCGATTTCGGTAGAAGAGTATGAGGCGCTTTCAGAAGAAGAAAGGGCAAAGTGTACCGAGAATAAAGATGAAGCAGGAGAAGTAACAGGTTATACATATCAGAAGACAACGACAGTGACGACAGAAGGTGAGTCCAAAACAGAAGTAACGGAGAATACAGAGACTTTTAGTGCTTCTTGTGAGGTGACAGTTGAAAAGGTGGAGATTTCATCAGGCAGTCTGGAACTGACGAAAACAGCGGATGCCTGCAGTGTAAAAGGTACTTTAACGGTAAAGCCTTCGAAACTTGTGTATACGAAGAATGATGGAAGCACGGAAACGATTACTTCCAATTTCCCGTCGGTATCCTGGTCAAGTTCAGATACTTCGATTGCTACGGTTGATAGTAATACAGGTGTTGTTACAGGAGTAAAGCAGGGAACGGTAACGATTACCGGTACCATAACAGCAGGGAATGTAAAGATTACAGCAACTACAAATGTGACAGTGAATGCGGCAGCAACTTTGACAATCAAGCTTGATCGAGAGCAGGCGTGGCTGGCTGTAGGTGGAAGTACTACCTTAGTGCCTACGGTAACGAATTATGTGTCTGATCAAGGCGTTACATGGACTTCGGCTGACGACAAGATAGCTACGGTAGATGAAAATGGTAAAGTGACCGCAGTGGCGGCAGGAACGGTTAAAATCACAGCAACCACGAAAGAAAAGGACATCAGTTCTGATAAGCAGGTAACAGCAAGCTGTGTCATAACAGTCAATAGTGATGCGACTTCTGATACTTCCACACGTCTTAAAGATAAGGATGGAAGACAGGTATATATTAAGAATAGTGAAGGAAAATATATAGAAGCTGTTTATGCGGATTATTTTACAGCAAGTGAATTCTTTATCATGAATGAAGTGCAGTATATTTATAAGGGCTGGCAGACGATTAATGGAAAAACCTATTTCTATGATAAAAATGGTAATGTGGTAACTGGAACACAGATTATTCAGGGAGTAACTTATAATTTTGGTTCTGACGGTGCGATTCAGACAACTGTAAATGGTTCTACCTTTGGTATTGATGTATCAAAGCACAATGGAAAGATTGACTGGAATGCAGTGAAGAGTTCGGGTGTAGATTATGTTATTATCCGATGCGCATACAGAGGCTCATCTACAGGTGCATTGATTACGGATCCGAACTTCCATACCAATATTAAGGGAGCAACAGCAGCAGGATTAAAGGTAGGAATCTATGTATTCTCACAGGCAATCGATGAGGTAGAGGCGGTAAAAGAAGCTTCTCTTGCAGTAAGTCTTGCACAAGGATATAAGCTGACGTATCCAATCTTTATTGATACAGAAGCAAGTGGTGGAAGAGCAGATAAAATTGATACGGCAACACGTACGGCAGTTGTCAATGCATTTTGCCAGACGGTACAGAACGCTGGATATAAGGCTGGAATATATGCTTCAAAATCATGGTATGAAGGGAAACTCAATATGGGTAATTTGAGTGGTTATAAAATCTGGCTTGCTCAATATGCAGCGGAACCGACTTATGCAGGAAGATATGATATGTGGCAGTATTCCTGCAAGGGTACGATTAGCGGTATAAACGGAAAAGTTGATTTGAATTTGAGCTATTTGGGTTATTAGCTTGCAATATTTTCTTTTTCGGATTATGATAAGATATTGAATGATGAAAAAACGGAGGTATAAATCCTAATGAAAACTTATTTGGTAACTGGAGGCGCAGGCTTTATTGGTTCTAACTATATTCACTATATGTTCAAGAAGTATGGTGATGATATCAGAATTATTAATGTAGATGTTCTGACCTATGCAGGCAACCTGGAGAATCTTAAGGATATTGAGGATAGAAATAATTATACATTTGTAAAGGCTGATATAACGGATAAGGAAGCAATTGCAAAGATTTTTGCAGAGAATGACATTGACAGAGTGGTTCATTTTGCTGCAGAGAGTCATGTAGACAGAAGCATCCGTAATCCGGAGGTATTTGTACAGACTAATGTACTTGGTACGGCAGTTATGCTTAACTGTGCCAAGGCGGCTTGGGAGCTGCCTGACGGAAGCTTCCAGGAGGGCAAGAAGTTCCTTCATGTTTCCACAGACGAAGTGTATGGTTCCTTGGAAAACGAGGGAGAATATTTCTATGAGACAACACCATATGATCCTCATAGCC
>CAYUKO010000032.1:0-29470 GCA_964445375.1 uncultured Roseburia sp. | reverse complement strand
ATTCTATATCATTTTTATACAAATAGTATTTCATAGACAGTGTTCTCCTTTTATCAACATCAATTTACAATCTTATATCCAGCGGTTTTTAAAGTATTTAGCGCTTTTTCGTAATTCTCAGCCTTTGTTAATATATAGTCTGTATTGTAAGTCGAAATAGCAAAGATACCTATCTTATTTTCTGCTAAAATGGTAGATATCTCTGCCAGAATCCCTATTAAGGAAAAATCCAGAACTCCTTGTATACGGAATGCTTTCCAACCATCATCACGTTCTAACGTTTCTTCCGGTGCACGGTTCGTCAGGCAGACCACTGAAAGCTCTTCATCCGTTTTTCCAATAAAACAGTACTCTTGGCTGAAATCAACTGCGGATATGTCTTTTACTTTACATACTGAAAAGTCATAGTCAAATCTTTTAATTTCCATTTATTTTCCTCCAAACTACAAAATCCCTCGACTTCGAGGGATAATTATTTATACAATCGAATTTAATTGTGTAACTTTGTCGATATATTCTTTCATATCCTCAACATATTCATAAGGTGCATATTCTGGATAAACGTCAGGAGAATCCAATACCACAATTTGTACACCTTCTGCACGAAGTGCTTCTAATGTTCCCGGTAAACATCTTGCTTCGTTTGGTGTTTTACAACTATAGGCAATACAACCTTGCTGATCAAATACTTTCGCAATAACGTATATTTTTTTATCTCCCATCGTTCTCACCTCTTAATCTATTTAAGCAACTAATAAAATCATCTTCTGAATTAATTTCATCCTTAATGTATAAATTATACATTTCTTTTCCTATACTAGCATCATCATATTTATAAATATGGCGATGACTCCATACATTATACTGAAAATCGTTTCCACACCATAATTGAATCTCAATTGGATATGCACGATTATCACGTTGATAATATAAGTGAATTGCTCTATATCCATCATCAATTTTTTTCCCATTTCGTAAATCAACTACACGAAAATATTCAGGAAACATAATCGGATATTCTTCCATGTGTAATCGAAATCCTAATACATCATTAAAACATTGTTTAAACCCACCATGATTAGCAACTGTCTTCTTGTATTTTCTATAAATAGAATCATCACTTTTAAATCTGGAACCAACTAAATTCTCTTGAATAAGTATATCAACATAATTTGCTCTATATTTTCCAATATCTTGAATAATTTTTTCTAGTGGTGTTTTGCTTAATGAAATCTGCTTTAAACTTTGTCCTAAAGTAGAACTATACGATAACTCATCTAAAATTTCTTTTGAAATAAATTGATCCATATATTACACCCCTTTAAGTATAAATTCAATATAACATATTAATAATAAAGCAACAACTTTAATAATTTCAAATCTTCCATCATGTCAGTATCTCCGAATCAAAATACTGTTCCTGAAACTCGACCTGTTTCCATATTTCTTCTTTTGAAAAAGTTACTCCCTCTGGTGCTACTACCCATTTTTCTTCTACATCATCATTTCTATGAATAACGGCTATAATGATTCCTGTGAATGTCTCTACCGGCTCATTTATCCCTAAAATATAGGCATCCTGTTCTTCACCATCTGGTGCAATGATACCTTCTATATAGCCATAATTGACAGGATAGTATATATCCTTATGTTCTGGATGATAACTCCCCAGTGGTCTGTCTACCGTTACCGTTACTTTTTTTCCTATCATATGTCATTCCTTTTCCTTTGTACATCTGACTTTAATATGATCTTACCTGTATACCCCATTTTCCGTCTTTATAAGTCACAATCCAAACATTATCATGCTCGCTCATAATCTTTCCGTCTACACTTTCACGATAGTAACAGTATTTAAAATGTACCTTATTTTCTGCCACAGTAATGACCTCTCGGCAGGTAACTACCGTCTGTTTGAATCCACCTTTCTTCAAGTCACGAAAGAATTCTTTCGGCAATTGTCCAGGCTCATTCCAGCATATTACTTCATTCCCACTTATTATATAATGTGGAAAATGAAAACAGGAATCCATTCCCTGCAAATCTTCCTTTTCGAAATATTCGCCGAATCGGTCCAAGCACTCTAATGCTCCCCTTACCAGCATATCATAATTTTCTATTTTTTCATTCTGTTTAAAAATTTTTATATAATCTTGCATAAGTCCTCCAGCCTAAAATATATTATTCATTTAACAGCTGTTCTACAATTTTTGTAGCTGAAACAACCATTTTAGGACAAAATTCTGTAAAAAGATTATGCGCTACGGCATATTCAATTCCTTCTTTTGATGACAAATCACATCCTAATAGTTCTCTACATAAATAAGAACCATTCTCCTTGCGAAAGGCTTCTAAAAACTTCACTGCTACATCGTTTGTTTTAGCTCGCCCTTCTAAATCTTCTATTTCGCATTGACCATATTTTAGTCCTAATGTCATTAATGCTCCTGTACAAGCTCCACATACTTCACCTTTACACATACCGGCACCAAAGCAACCACCTATTTTAAGAGCTTGCTTTTCGTTGAGTCCCAGTTCTTCTGCAAAAGCCGCAAATACTGCTTGTGAACAGTGATATTTTTGATTATTGAATAATTCCTGTGCTTTTTCAACATGTGTCATTTTATGCATATTCCTTTCCTTCGTTAATCCTATGTATCAATCCTTACCATTTCATGTATACTTTTATTTCGATACACTAAGTCATTTCTGACTGTAAATCCTTGGTTTTCCCAAAAGGCATTACCAAGCTGATTTCTATCAAAAACCACGAGAGCTACTTTATGAATTCCTTCTTTTTCCAGTGCATCTAATGCATGGTCTGTAAGTGCCTTTCCAATACCTTGTTTTCTGTATTCCTGACTTACTGTTGTATGGTATATAAAGCCTCTTCTTCCATCATGTCCTGCTAGAATAACACCTATTATTTTTCCCTCCTGCTCCGCAACGAAACAGGTTGAAGGGTTTCTTTTTAAGAACTTTGCAATTCCTTCTTCCGAATCATCAAGATTATTTAAGCCCATTCCTGTTGTATGAATCCAAAGGTCATACACCTTCTCATAATCTGATGTTACCATTTCTCTTATTGTCATAGTATTACCTCCATTCCATCATATGCAAATTTGATTCCATCATAATTCTTTTCCAGTTTTATATAATCATCATAGGATTTTCCCCAATCCTCTTCCAGATGTGTTACTATTACATTTTTAATATCATATTTTTCTTTGATTGCCTCAATTTCTTCCATTACAAACAGCTCTTCTCTTAAAGGGTTGTCCTTTTCTAAGACAAAACCGTCTTTTAACACATCACCTACTATGGTATTGCCAATAATCAGGACATTTGCATGAGCAAAAATCGCATTCTCAGGAAAAGGCTTCACATCACAAGGTGCATATATGATTTTCTTATCCCCTTGTGTAATGACAAAAATGGCAACCTCTTCGCGTTCATTCACTGGAATTAATTTAATCTCAATATCTTTTTTCGTAAAAGAATATCCATCTTTTGCAGCAATTAAATTACAATGATCATAATAGTCTAAAACAGAACCTCTAAAGGTACTTTGTCCCCTTAGTTCTTTTATCACCGTCGGCAAGGAAAAAACTTCAATTGGATTAACATTTTTCTTACCTACGGAACAGCCTAACCAATCCATTTTAAGCTGTTCAAAAACTCGCATTCCCATTGTGTGATCCGGGTCAGCATGACTGTATAATACACTTTCTACTTCATTGACGTTTGCATTGTTCAGCGCATAATTAATATCTTCCGGAGTATCAATTAAAAGTTTTATATCCTCTATATACAGGCTGCAGCCTGTTCTTGCATAGGGAAAACCTTTCGCCCTCGCTTCTGCACAAATTCGACAATTGCAACACGGTCTTGGGGTGCTGACACAGCCCCCGGAACCAATAATTTTAATTTTCATATACTTTCCTCCTTTTGGATATACCCGCGAATAAGCACCTCGTGAATTGCATTCACTCGATTGCGTTGCGCGTCCTTGCGGAGCGTTTCGTGAATAAGCACCTCGTGAATTACATTCACTCGGTCGCGTTGCGCGTCATAGTGACATAGAGAAAATTGTATGCAAGCATCCATTTTCTCTATATCACCATGACTTTGCTTATTCGCGCAAAAAATCGCACCAAACATTCTATATGTCTAGTGCGATAAATATAATACAAGATGTAATACAAAATATATTATCAAATGAATTACATTGCGATTCTTATCCATGCACAGACATATAAGACCTATCGACCTATAACTGTGCATTTGATGTGCAACAGCTATAAGCAAATACGTCTATCATACATGTACTTATATCGTCTTGAATGTATATTGTAATTCATTTGTATGCTCCTTTTTGATTTTTTACAATAGTAGCATTGATATATAGCTATGTCAAGCTAATTTTCAGACATTAATTCTCCGCAGGTTTCACACTCTTTCCCTGCCCTATTTCTTTGGTTGTAGAGATAACGACTTTCATATCTGCATGGATGGTTCCTTCTTCGATGGATGCATATTTATCGTTCTTATCTGCAATTGTTACTTTTATCTTCTCTACATAATATTCTTTTCCAAGGATTCCTGTCCTTTCTTTCAGTACATAGACATAATAATTCTTAGACTCTTCATAGATTGCTTCCGCAGGTACAGTCACAGAATGAAGTTCTCCTTGTTCTGTTTTACAAAGGCTGCCATTGATTCCCGGTTTGCCTATACCATCCGGTAGCTTGCAAATGACATCATATCCGCCGGAGTTATTCTCTGTTAAGTAATCGACACTTGCTTCCATAGTTGCTTCTCCGTTGATTTTTAACGCAACGCTATCGCCTAAATGCAGATATTCTCCCTGTTCCTTGGTAATAGAGGCTTTGAACTGATAGGCTTTTTGCGTATCTGCCAGTAAAATAGCAGCATTATCGTCTGTCCGATTGCCCACATTGACTTGAACAGTCATAATATATCCTGAAGTGTTGGTCTTTACTTCACCTTTTGCATTTTGTACCTGATATAAGTCTGATAATTGCTTTTCCAAATCCACTATTTCTAATGCGTAAATACGTTCTGTGGAGTCGGCTGGACTTAATACCTCGGCGGTTGCAGTGGCACGTAGTTTCTCTCTAAGTGCATCCGTTCTGTCCGCTTGTGCGTCTGCAAGTCCTTGTTTGGCTGTATGTACGGCGTCTTCAAGGCTGGACTTTTTCTCCTGCCAAGCGCTGTATTCACTTTCTTCGGATGTGTAATCAGGCTTATCTACGGTATTTCGTTCTAATTGCGTAAGCTCGTCATTGATAGAAACAAGTTCTTCTTCAAGCGAAGAGATATTCTCTTTTATAGCCTTAATTTCTTCTTCTGAAAGGTTATCGGAATCTTCTAATTGGGCGTTTAATTCTGTTAGTTCTCTTTCTTTTTCTGTTTTCTGATCCTGAGCGTCATAATAGCTTTGTTTCCAGTTATGATAGGAGTTCCATGCATTTTGACGCTCTGAATCGGAGGTATGGGGTATTGTGGTTTTCAGGTGTGAATTTAACTCCTGTTCAGCTTTTTGTAACGTTTCTTCAGCTCGTGTAACCGAGGTTGCTGTTTTTTCATCTGTGTTAGCATAGTCTTCCTTCGCCCAGAGAAGCGCAATCTCTTTTTTCTGAGAATCTAATACCTGATTAAACTGCAAATCTGCAAGCTTATATTGCGTTGTCATAAGCTCGGCTTCCTTATCAGAAATCTGTTCAGAAAGGTCATTTAAGTCGATTTGAAAAAGAATGTCCCCCTTCTCTACATAATCGCCTTCCTGCACATGAATTTGGGATACTCTGAGTCCTGAAAGTGTATTGACCGCCTGACTTGCTCCTGCAGTTACAATACCATCTGCTTCTACTTTATGTTCAAGGTATCTTTTGGATGGAGTCTCTGTTTTCACTTCCGGAAGTCTCGACACATAGATACTTTTTGATACGATGGTGCATATCCACATAAACACTAGAAAAATGGCAAATAATTTGATCCATTTTCTTTGATTGACTAATTGATCCATTTTCTTTCTCCGTTACTGTTTTAATCCCGAATAAATAATTCCCTGTTCTAAATAATCATGACCTATCATAAAGACAAAAACTGCCGGTATCAGCATAATAACCGAGGCACTAAATGCCATGCCTGCCTGTGTCCAGTCGATTTCCGGAAGATATAAGGATAAAGGCCACAAATACTTGTCTTCCAGAAAAGCAAGTGGCTGCTCAATCAGGTTCCAATATTCCAGAAAACCAAGTACTAGAACAGATAAAATTCCACCCTTTCCCAGGGGAAGCCCGATTCTGCAGAAAATGTAGAATTCTCCTGCACCATCGATTCTTGCCGCTTCCAGTAGTGGTATTGGTATTGTTCGAAAGCTTCCGTATGTGATAAATACAGGAAAGGTTTGAAATACAGCAGGCAGGATGACTGCCCAATGGGTATTTAATAATTCTAATTCATTTAATACCAGATAACTGGAAAGCATGGTCACTTGAAATGGCAACAGCATCAGCACAATATATATCGTAAAAAGAAGATTTTTACCGCGAACCCGATATACCGCAAATGCCCATGCTGCCGGCACGCCAACTAAAATCTGTCCCAGCAGTATCAATCCCACAAGCTTCATAGAATTCCAGAATAGTACAAAAAACTGAGGTGTTTCGAAGAGCAATTTTTGATAATGCTCTATGGTTGGAAATTGCGGAATCAGTTTCCATGTTACGAAACCTTGCCCCTTCAAAAATACAGGCGCAAGGCATTCCTCTAAATCATGGCTTCCCATCACAGAACCGGTTATGATTAGAAAAATTGGGACACATATTATAAGTCCTATGGCAATAAATATATATTTCAATATCATTTGAACAATCCAATGTATCAGTCTTTTTATCATTTATTCGTTCTCCCTGTTCCAGAACCTGTTTAACAGCATAATAAAAAGGAATAGAAAACCGCTCACCATAACGGTAGCTGCCGCCATTTTATCCATTTCCAGATTCACATACCAATTACTGAAAATGTGTTGTAACAGATAAATTTCCTGTTTTGGATATGCTCCGGCTACTAAATAGGCTTCGCGATAAATCTTGAAGGAATTTAGAATAGATAAAATGACTATGGTATACAGACTTCCCAGCAGGCAAGGCAGTTTGACATGAAGGAAGCACTGAAAGTCATTTGCACCATCAACCTGTGCTGCTTCTACCAGTTCATTTGGTATGGAAGCAATACCGGCAAGCCACAGTATGATGGTGTAACCGGTATTTTTCCATAAATAGCTTATGACAAGGCTATCGAAGTCCTGCTTGTAGAAGAACATTCTCCAGACAATGACCACCGTTGCGGTGGGCATTGCCATTGGAAAAAGATAGAGTGCCTTGATGATACGAATGTCTTCGATTTTGCTTAGGACGAAAGCCGTTATCAGTCCAAGAACCACAAGAATCGGTATGGCTACGCCAATAAAGTGTAAGGTATTTTTTACTGCCAGCTGAAAGGCATCGTTTCCCAGTACCTTTTTATAATTTTCCAATCCTACATATTGATTGGACATAACGGTTGTAAAGGAGCGTCTGACTACGTCTGTAAAAGGCAATAAGACAAACACGGTAACGCCTAAAATGCTACATGATAAAAAGCTCCAGAATGCTTTACGTTCCTTACGCACTTCTCTACTCCGCCATATAAATTGCTATTTTGTTCATAATGTGTTCTAGCGTCGTGTCGATATCCTGATCTCCCGTCAGATATTTAGAACCTTCTACGGAAACTACCTCTTCTAAAACACTGTCCTGAATATAAGGGATACTTGCCTGTGTAATCCAATTTTTAAGAGTTTGAATCTGATTCTCATCCGGCCAGTATATATTCCATGTGATACTATTACCCTCTTCATTGGTCACACCAGCAGTCATGTAGGAACCATCCCCGGAAACATACTTTTTATCTATGATTGTACATTCTTCTAATGCAGCATGATTTACAGGGAATCCTGCGTGTAACTGCGTTTGTACCTCATTTCCTAATAATGCCTGTAAAAAGGATAATGCGCCATCCTGATTCTTCGTTGCTGCATTAATACCTATCATAGTCTTCGGAAAATATACATTACTGCTTTGCCCATTCATGATATTAACTTCTGTATTTTCAAAGCCTGAAACTCTTTGTACTGACATTGCGAATGAAAAATCCTTGATAGAAGCGACAGATCCGCTCATTAACAACTCATATCCGCTAGCGTATTCAACATCATTTAATAAATCAGTAAATAAGTCGTTACTGAAAACACTTTTCTCCTGTAATCCATTCATTTGTGCTTCATAGATTCTCTTGGAATCTGATAAAAATTCTTTTATTTTTTCTTCATTTATATCACCATTTTCGTTCTTCCATGAAGGGGCACACACTTTGGAGAACTTGTTCATCACATCACTTGCAAGATATACACCAAGAATGTCTTTTTCAGGGCATTCTTTTCTAAGTAGTTCTATATAATCTGCGATTTCTGTAAAATTTGCTATCTCTGTCTTAACATTCTTATCCGTTGCTATAACTGGAAGCTGGAACTCTACTGGTACCACATATAAGCTGTTTTCTTCATAAAATGGTTCTAAGATATTCGTTAAGAGTCCGGATTCGTTATCTATTTGACGAATCGGTTCACTAATATCCAATAAAATTCCCTTGTCAATATAAGAATCCAAAGGCATATCATCCATGACCAGAATGTCAGGCCCATTTCCATCCATAAAACGTGTACTTAAGTTTTTCAGTGCATCATCTCTAGTCAAGCCGTCTTCTGACATACCTATTTCGTACTCGATATAAATATCCGGATTAGAAGTCTGAAATGCTGACATTGCCTGATGAATTGTTTCATTATCTGTAAGACTGTATACGGTAAGATAATTAGCAGGCACGGTAGGAATATTGGGATTATATTCAAATTTAAACAATTTCGTACTATCAGAATACTGCACCAGAAATTCCTGATTATCAATCATTTGAGCACTGACAACATATTTGGAAGGATCACCTAGAGATGACAGGTTGCCATCAATAACCTGTTCCATACTGTTTCCACCAATGACATGGCGGTGAAGTCCTTCTTTTCCTGCGATATAAACTACATTTTCTTCGCCTAAGAAGGCATAATAGTTATAGGATAAAAAGTCGCTGCTCATCAAAGAACCATAGGTATTTTTGATAAAATCAGAAAGAACCGTATCCTCTATCTGTGTTTTGTTCTCCATATCATAGACGTAGATGTCATTATGTGATACGCAAAGCATCCTCTGATCCTGACACTGTACTGACATAATCACGTCACTTGCATTTAAAAAAGTGGACGTACTTCCGTCTTCTATATTGATTTCATAAATGGGCGTATCCATTGTGCTGACAAGCAATCTGCCATTTTCATCAAAGGTATGGCTTCTTTGATATACAGAGACGGGCAATTCAATTGCTAACTCTCTTTGTGTTCCATCCGGCTCAAATAATATATAATTTCCCTGTTCCGTTTCGATTACATTATCATTCTCCGTATTTTCAGCGGAAACGCAGACAACCAGAATAGCCCCTTCTTTCGAGATGGCGGCATCTACGATAAGACACTCTTCCTGATTCTGAATCAATTCCGAAAGTCCTTCTATTTCCTCCATATTCCAAGTATCACCGTTATCCGTAGAAACATATTTTCCCACTAAACTGTTAAAATAGACCAAACTTTCGTCAGATAAACGTTGCAGCTTTCCAAGGATGCTGATTTCATCTATATCCAATACCGTTCTATCCACATAACGTCCCATTTCTACAGCTGATGTGCCCCAGCTTGTATTTGCATTGCCTGCGCAGCCAAGCATGGATATACACATACTTCCTGCAAGCATGAATGTTATTGCTTTTTTTAACTGCTTTTTCATTGCTGTCCTCATTCCTTTTATGTTATGTTTATTTGTGCACGGTATGATGATATCAAACTTTTCTCTAAGAAACCTCTAAAAAGAAAGCTTTTTTCTTAGAGAAACTTTAGAGAAAACTATGATATAGTAGAAGTCAGATACTTTATGTTAACTAATAATCGGAAGAAATGCCAAAGGCATTGATCATTCATGGAGGAACACATGCGTATTTTACTGGCTGAAGATGATAAAAACTTGAATAAATCGCTTACAGAACGACTCATATCTCATGGATTTGATGTAGATTCCTGCTTTGATGGAGAAGAAGCTCTCTATTATGCAAGTCAGAACATTCATGATGTCATTTTATTAGATAGAATGCTGCCCCTGATGGAAGGGACAGATGTATTGATTGCGTTAAGAAAGAAGAAAATAAGTATTCCGGTTATTCTGATTACTGCACTTGGAACACTTGCAGATAAGGTGACTGGATTAAATCTCGGTGCAGATGACTATTTGGTAAAGCCTTTTGCTTTTGAGGAGCTGCTTGCCAGAATTCAGTGCGTTACACGTCGTTCTCCCATATTGAATATGGAACAGAATATAAGGCTTCTTGATATTAATTATGATGTGGCAAATAGTGTGTTACATGGCCCGGTTGGCTCTAATACGCTTTCGAATCGAGAGGGGGCTTTGCTTGAAGTCTTTTTGCGAAATCAGAACCAGACTCTTTCCCGCTCTACTCTTTTGTTAAAGGTCTGGGGACCTGATAGTGATGTTGAGGACGGCAATCTTGATAACTACATACATTTCCTTCGCCGTAGATTAAAAGGAGTTGGAAGTAAACTGCAACTAAAGACAATCCGTGGTGTTGGCTATTGTCTGATTTCTGAATCATGAATGGAGAAAATCAATGTTTCGTAAAATCCAAATCCGTCTGACTCTACTAAGTGGTGGAATTACTACTTTGATTCTACTTGTCATGACACTTGGTTATCTGTACATTTCAGAGAAGAATCTGATGGAAAATAAGCTTCTGTCGTATGAAAATGATATCAATACGATTGCCTCTAATCTGGAACAGCAAAATGTACTGACGCATTCATGGCTTTCCAAGCTGGAAACAGACGGAACGTACTATATTTCCATATTAGATAACGGTGTGCCTTATCTGTACAATAGTATGAAACAAACGAAGAGCCGTGAAGAACTGCTTAGTCATGCATGGCTTTTTTACCGCGAAAAAGAAGAGACTCTTCCGGTCAATAAGCTTTCTTATTGTACTTATTATTCGAATTTTCATTTTCAAGCAAAGGATAACAAAGAGTATTTAGGCTTTGTTATCACTCTTTCGAAGAATGATTCCTGCTTTGAGATGCTGATTCTTGCGCCTCTTGAGTCACTCAATAACCAGATTATGCATCAAAGACTTATTTTCTTAAGCATTGTTATTGCTTCTGATTTGCTTCTGTGGTTATTTGCATGGTTCTTTACAGGCAGGCTGCTTTATCCGATTGAAGAAAGCCGCAAGAAGCAGAATCAGTTCGTAGCTTCCGCTTCTCATGAGCTTCGAACTCCTCTTGCTGTTATTCTGTCCTGTACAGAAGGATTGCAGGAAAAGGAGGAGGTTTCTTCTTCCACACAGGAGCTTGGCACGATAAAAAGTGAAGCATTAAGAATGTCCCGACTGTTAGAGGATATGCTGACTCTCTCTAGCAGCGATACACACCATTTTTCGATTCTAAAGGCTCCTACGGAGCTTGATACACTTTTACTGGATGCCTATGAAACCTTTGAAGCCATGGCAAGAACCAAAAAACAGCAAATGCATATAACACTTCCCGATGATACGTTGCCTCTATGTAATTGCGACAAAGAACGAATTCATCAATTGTTAGCCATTTTACTGCACAATGCGATAAGTTATACACCGGAAGGCGGTCATATCTATGTAAGTCTGGCATGGAAAAAGGGTAAATTCTCGATATCTGTAGCAGATACTGGGGTTGGTATTCCTGATAGTGAAAAAGATAAAGTATTTGACCGATTCTATCGAAGTGAAAAATCCAGAAGTCAGAAAGGGCATTTTGGACTGGGCTTAGCAATTGCTTATGAAATAACAAAGGCACATAATGGTTCTATCTATGTCAGCGATACGCCAAACGGCGGAGCGACCTTTACCGTTATATTACCAACTTAAAAAACCGAAACGCTTTTACACGTTTCGGTTTTTCGTATTTTTTAGCTTGGCATTCTTTCTTTTACATAGTCACGAATCTTTATATTATCTTCCAGCATTCGACATCCTACGATGTAGGTGCCTCTGTCATTCGAAGAACGAATTGCTATACCATCTAAGCTCTTTTCGTTGGTAAGATCGAAATTTTCGATGGATATAGAAAGCGGTTCGCCAACGATATCAGCAAATTCTTTGGCAGTACAAGCAAATGCAAAGCCACCGGCACTGATATTAACCATTCTACCTGAATAAGTAGCATTTTTAGACTTTAATACGATTTCGCATGGATTCTGCATAGAAAGTCTAGGATATTTTCTTCGATTTACTACCTTAGGATTGCCTTCAACCTCTAATCTTAGATAATCGTTTTCATTTTTCCTGATTGGATGAATCAGTACATCATACCAAATGTACATAGCATTATCAACAATAACGTCAATCTGATATTTCTGCTTATTGGTTACATATAATTCTGATTGGAACGTAGATGCTATGAATACTTCATTATCAATAACATCTGCAATGGATGTCTTATAGGTCTTCTTGCTATCAGGATCGGTAATAATTACTGTCATACCTGATCTCAAATCGGCTTGACTCATGAAGCCACCAGCACCTAATTCTTCAACCAGTTTGCCAACAACACTTTCAATGATGATTACATTTCGAGATGTCTCTTCGTACTTATTCAGCATAGTAGTTGTTGTTGCTTCAGAATCACTTACACCTGCACTTACGGAAACCATAATATCCTGAACTTGTTTCATATTATCAACCATGTTCGTATTAGCAGTTTCTACCTGTTTAATGGCAGAATCTACGACCTGAATCTCATCTTCGAGTCGCTTCGAGTCATCTGCAATGGCACTTACGCTGGTGTTTACTGTCTTCATCTTTTCAAGAGCTTCGTTAATAAATGCAAGAATAGATGTAATAGACTCCGTCATCTTATCGGAAGTTTCTTCCAAATGACTTAACGCTTCCATAATGCTGTTCGAAGAGTTCTGTGTTCCCATACTCAGGTTTCTGATTTCATCTGCAACAACCGCAAAGCCTTTTCCTGCTTCACCAGCTCTGGCTGCTTCAATAGAAGCATTTAAGGACAATAAATTGGTCTGGGATGTAATTGTTTCAATGGTTCCGGTTTCTTTCTTTACCATATCGAATTGTTCACGGAAATCTTCCAGAATCTTCTCAACGTCCGCTGATAATTGTGCCATGGTATTAGCAGATTTTACAACTTCAGACAATTCTTCAGAACTCTCATTTGCATGAGCAGCGGAACTGTCAATGGTTGAAACGATTCCAGCCATAAGGTCTGCAATGTGGATTACCTGATTTTCGATATCTTCTGTCATTTCCATGGACGAATCAATCTTTTGGCTAAGCTGACTATTATTTTCAGCAAGTGCTTCCATGCTGTTTACAACTGCATGAGCACCTTCTTTGTTCTCTTCAGCAAGTTCTCTTACTACGGTTACACCGTCTACAACAGAATTGCTGGCAACTTTTACCTGTTCTATAGTAGTAATTACTTTATTCAAATTTCCTTCTACGGAACCAAGCATTGCGGAGTCTGATTTGGATAAATGAATAATTGCTATGATAAATCCTGCGAAACATATAACGGTGGCAATGATGATAATCTCATAATTTGTTATATCTAGAGGTTGGTTCTGCCCTTCCATGTATTTTTTAACAATGGCAGCAATAATAATGACTTCAACGATACCTGTCCACGCAATCATAAAATTCTTATTCTTATACAAGATGAAGATTGCCGTGATTGGTAACATATAAGAAAAGGTAACGATGGAGTTGGATGTCATCATTGCAAATATGTAAAATGCTCCATAACCGATGAATGTTACATAGCGATAAATGGGGGTATCCAGTCCCTTCATCTTCAATACAATGACACCTATAAAAAACGGTATCCAGTTACAGGATAAAAATAGTAAATAAAACGGTATTGTTCTTAAGCCTCTTAACACCTCAATCGTGTACGAAATGGTAAACACAATCTCTAATGCAAGCCAGAGATTCCTAACTTTTTTGTTCGCACGTTCGGCAAAAAATTTCTCGTTATATTCCATTTTCTCTACCTCCATGTATTTTCGGTTTTCTGTTCATAAACCACTATATTATTAAAATTCTAACATATATTTCTGACTTTTTCCACACTTCGTTACATTTTGTACAATTATTTTTGGCGTAATGATTGGATTTTTGACTTATTTATACAAAAATTAGCTAAAATCAACTCAATATAACGCACGAAATCCGAAACACTATATATGTTTCGGATTTTTACTCAATCATTCTTTATGCATATGAAAGAAATTTCTATTGTGAATCTGTCATTTTGTAAATATGCTTTTACATTTCCGCCCAGCTGATAGGTAAAACGTTTCACAATAGCAAGACCGAGTCCTGTGGTTTTTCTGGTTCTAGATTGGTCTGTTGTATAAAATCGTTCAAAGATTCGCTCGATATCCTTTTCTTCAATGTCACTATTTTTGTTAGAAATAGAGAGAACTGCCAGATTTTCCTTGCGTTCTAAAGAAAAATGATAATCTCCTATGCCGTGTACCAAGGCATTCTTAATAAGGTTTTCTATGATTCGTACGAGTGCCGCTTTATCAGCATGAACGTAGCATGGTGTTTCTGTAATTTCAATGATCGGTTCACAATTTTTCGCTACAAAATCATCATAAAACATGGATAAGGTATCCGTAAAAAGATTATTTAAGTTAATGCGTTCAAACTCAAAGTCCAGTTCTCCAGCTTCTACTCTTGCATACTCAAACAATTGATTTAACATATTAGTAACATCATCAATTCGCTGTTCAATTCTGCCGATATAGAGATTACGTTTTTCATCAGGGATGCTGTCATGTAAAAGCATCTGTGTATATCCTTTTGCACTGGTAAGAGGGGTGCGGATATCATGTGAAATACTGGTAATACTTTCTTTGTATGATCTATTTTCCTTCTGCAATGCAATATTTTGGGTTCGATAAGTATCCAAAGTCTCATTCCAAAGTCCGATGACATCTTCGGTTTCCCCGATATGACAATAAGAGGATAACCTGTAATTGGTATCCTCTTGCTCGAACATCAAAAGTTCCTGCTTTATGTGTTTCATTTGCTTTCTATATAATGCAAGCCGCATTCCTAAAATAATGATAATACTTGCTAATATAATAATAAGATACAGCATTCCCTGCATGTTAAGTCTCCTGTTTATTTTATATCCGTTCTTTCAAAATGAACCATGCCAAGAACAAAGGAAAGTGCAATCCACATCATAGCAACGTAGATTCCTCTTCCAATAAAATCCATCGTGCAGTCTATAATGGGACATTCTGAAATAACATTGGTTATCCAATAGGTGGAAGTCTTAAAGTTGATATGTAATGTTTCAAAAAACAAATCAATGCCTTGCACAATAACATTAGAAAAGATAACAATAGCCAAGCTGATTGAGATTCCAGCAGCAATATTACGGGAAATCTCACAAATAGCAATGATAATACCAGTAAGTGCAATGCCAAACAGAATCTGTAAAGCTGCATACAGGAACAAATTCTGAAAAAACTGGGCATTTACACCATTTCTATCTAATATAAGTGCTCCAAGCGTAGTAACGATCAAACAGGAAATATGCATTATACATGTTGCCAGATTCGTGGATAGATATTTTGCCAGAAAGACTTGCTTTCTTGTATATCCTTTTCCTGTTACATTTTTGATAGCACCATTTGAATATTCGCTAATAACCCAGATGCATATAAAAATTGCTACAAAGACCGTTCCGAATCCCATAGAGTAAATCTGGCTGATGACATCCAGAATACTATTGAACAATTCATCAGCAATATCTTCTGTTCCCTGTGTTGTGACCATGATACCTGCGGTTCCATTTTCCATGGACCCGGTACTGATTGCCATAATCATTCCAAACATTACAAAGATATATACAATCATGCATAAAGAAGCAATTAGACAAAACTTAAAGCTCTTACTTTTCTTTAATTTATATAATTCACTACTTAATAAATTCAACATCATGCTTTCCTCCTTAGTTTCTTTCACTCTTATCGCTATTACCAAGCAAATCCATGAAGTAACCTTCCAAATCCTGTCCTGCAAGATAGCTTTCTGTCAGTGCTACTCCGCCCATAACCAAGATATGGTTAACCATGGCTGTTTCTTCAAGTTTTTCGAAAATACGGATGATATGATTCTCTAAAACATCATAATTGTAAATTCCAAGGCTTTCTTCCAGAATATTAGAAGCAAGTCCAACATCATCGACAACAATTTTCAAGCATCTCTTACATCGTTCTGTCAGGCTTTCCGCATCAAATTCATCGATTAGTATACCATCCCGGATAATACCATATCGAGTAGCAAGCTTTGATAACTCGCCTAAAATATGGCTTGATATAAGAATTGTTACGTTTCTTTCCTTATTTAACTTTAATAATAAGTCTCGGATTTCTTTGATGCCTTCCGGATCGAGTCCATTGATTGGTTCGTCTAAAACCAAAAAGTCCGGATTTCTAAGAAGAGATATGGCGATTCCCAATCTTTGCTTCATTCCCATAGAAAAGGCTTTTACCTTTTTCGTTCCTGCATCGCTTAGCCCTACAAATTCCAGCATTTTACTCACGCATTTCTTATCAACAATACCGAAATTTCTTCGAACAATATCAAGGTTTTCATACGCAGTCATATTTGGATACACCCCGGGATTTTCAATTAAAGCTCCGATTCTCTTTCTCTGTACTTCTAAATCGGTTTTACCAAACAACTCCATATTTCCGCTTGCAGGAGCTGCCAAACCGCATACCATTTTCATAAATGTTGTTTTACCGGCACCATTTTTACCGATAAAACCATAAATATCGCCCTTTTTCACATGCATGCTTACTTCATTGACTACGGCATGTTTGCCGTATATCTTTGTAAGCTTTTCAGTCTTTAAAACATATTCTTCTCTTTCCATCTTACTTTTCCTTTCTGTTTGCGTGTATTTAGTCTATCAAGCCACATTTTAGAAACTTTAGAAAAAGTATTAAGAAATCTTAAAGTTTTAATTTATTGCATTTTAAAACCAATTCCCCAAACGGTTTGAATATATGTTTCATTTTTATTGATCTTAGCAAGTTTTTGCCTGATATTACTGATATGCACATTTACGGCATTGTCTTCACCGATAAATTCTTCATTCCATACAGATTCATAAATATTATTCTTGGTAAATACCTTCCCCGGATGCTGTATAAGCAACTGCAAAATCAGATATTCACGGCGGGTTAGCGTTAACTCCTTGCCTGACACGGTAATTCTAAAAGCCTCCGGCTCCATTACAATATCTTTATAAGTAAGGCAAGTGTCCTTTGATGGATATGGTTCCTGGTGATTTCTACGAAGCACAGCCTCCAATCTTGCAAGGAGTTCCTCTGTATCAAATGGTTTTACAATATAATCGTCGGCTCCTGCACGAAGCAAATCCACTCGGGTATGCACGGAATCTTTTGCGGATGCAACAATAACTGCAGTTCCTGCACGAATGCCCTTAATCCGCTGTAAAAGCTCTTCACCAGTCATTCCGGGAAGCATTAAATCTAAAATAACTGCCATTGGGGCTTCTCTTTGTATATATAATAATGCTTCCGTTCCTGAAAATGCTGCTTCTACCTTATAACCATGATTTTGCAGTAATTCCTGAAGCATGTGGTTTATGTCGTTGTCATCTTCTACAACTAAAATGTAGTCTTGCATGGGTGTCTCCTTTATGTTGCACTGTTTTGACGCTAGTTGGACTATTACTATCATAGCGATTACGTTTTATTATAAAATCCATTTCATTTCCCTTCTAATTAGGATTTATAAAAACTCTCTGCATTTATCAAAATGCATACCAGAACAATTATTTTCGCGGGCTATGACATCATTTACTTCATCTATTTTATACCATTTGATATCATCTACTTCATTGGAATTTGAGAATTGTGATTTCTTTACGTATGCAATAAAACCAATCATTATAAGTTGCTTAGGTTCAAAATAATAACTGGAAACATACTTATAACTTATAACATCTTGTCCCGTCTCTTCCTTTACTTCACGTGCAACAGCATCCTCAATCGTCTCCCCATCTATCATATATCCTGATACGACAGTCCACTTAGTTTCTGATATGTAATTCTGCTTTAATAAAAGTATTTCATTAAACTCATTGACTACTAACACCTCTACAACAGGAAAAGGGCTACTTCCATAGATTTTTTTACATGAAGGACATATTTTACAATTATCATCACCGCATTTTATATCTTCTAATTTATGACCACATTCTGCACAATATTTAAATATCATTTAAAGCCTCCACAATTCTAATTTGTTTCTTTATCATTAACCACTAAAAGTTTTCATTTTTTACAGTATTTCACTTGCATTCTTTGGTAATTCTTTTACTGTTTCTAAAAAGTACATACTATTATTTGCTTCTGTATCATTAAATTCATAATTGAGTTTCTCTGCTACCCATACAGCGTTTTCCACAAATAGAGAACACATAAACTCTACTGATTGCCAAATAGAATTGATATCTGCTGAGCAATAAGTTTGTAAATATTTTTCCCATTCCTGCTGAGAAAGCCATTTGTGCATATACTTTGCTGACTTGCCGACACTGACTGAGAAATCAGTCAGTATTCCCACTTTCCAAGAAAGCATTTTCTCTAACTGTTTTCTCACCACAAAATTTAACATATCATGTACATAAGGGATTTCTTCACGCCACAAACCTTTTGCTACATTATTCAAGCACCACCAAAACTCATTGCAAGTACACATGTACTGTTCAGAAGTAGGTTTTTGTATCCAATAATTTTTATCAGATGAAGACAGGATTTCTGGCAAACAATTGTCTTTGTCCAAAAGAACTTTACACAAGCTATCGTTCATAATATTATCCTGTGCGTGACTAATTGTTTCAACGTGCAAATCAATTCGGTTTCCGTCTGTAAACTGCATTAACCAACCGTAGAAATTTTCTTTATCACTCGGATAATCGGGATGTTCATCTGGGTATTGCATATACAAGATTTCTCCGAAGTGCTTGATCCAAGTTTTATCGTCAATAAATGGCTTCGTTTCAGTCACTACATAAACCACGTCATAGTCTTGGAAAATATCCTTTGGTACATTCGCATTTGTCCTTGAGCCATTGAGATATACTGCCCTAATTCTTTCGTCATCCCTTGCGATATTTAATATCAAGTCAAACATTTCTTTTTCTGTTCGCATTGTGACACCTCCTTTGTGGCATTCATCATAAAATCTAATAATTGTTTTATCAAACAGCCCACTTTTTGAAAAAGAATAAACCATTGTATTTCAATATAAAAGGCCAAACACCGCTAAAACACTGCATTCAGCCTTTTCTATATTTTCTAGTATTTATTTATTCTTTTGTTACCAATGCTTCTAATTCTGCAATACGAGCTTCTTGTGCTGCGATGGTAGCACTTTGTTCCTTGATGGTAATATCCTGCTCTTTAATGGTTGTATCCTGCTCTTTGATTGTTGTGTCCTGTTCTTTAATGGTTGTATCTTGTTCTTTGATTATACTATCCTGTTCTTTAATGGTTTCTCCTTGTGTAGCAATGGTGGTTTCATAATACTTTTGTTGTTTTAAGTAGTCATTGCGCCTGCGACATTCCTCACGAATACGTGCATCCGAGCCAAGTGCATATAAAGTTTTTGCCGTTTCTTCAAAGTATTCATTTTTTGCAGCCATCACTTTCAACTCCTCCCATGTATTTACCTTGAACAGATGTGCCCAATAATCCAATTCATACTGTTTATCTTCTTCCGTTGCAAGATTTATTTGATTCAATTCTACCACACGCAATTGTAGCTTGTCACTGAAAACTCTATGATTTTTCACGTTTTGAAACTGATATGCTGCGTAAAATTCCGGTGCTTCCGGAAACAGGGTAAAATCAAGAAAACTGATGTGAATCGTTGGCATTACCTCTATATAATCCTGTCCCTCCAGTAAGGAATCAAAGGAACGGCATAAATAGCTTAAGGAACGCTCTTTCCAGTTGCCTTCATTTGCTACCTGCATTTCTAAGTTTAGTTTTATATTATTATTCAATAATACACTAACATCCAGCCAGAATTCTTTATCCTTAATAGCGGCACCTAACTCAATGGGATTGGTTATTTCAAGGGATTGTATATCAGATGGTGATAAGCGTAATAGGGAACAGACAAGACCTTCCAGAACTTTTTTATTCTTTTGCAGAACGGCGCGGAACATATAGTCGTTGGTCATATGGTACAGAATATTTCCTGTGATGTTTTCATAAGAAAGCAGCTCTGTTGATATTTTTTCTTCATTTGAATTGTTACTCATAGAAACTCCTTTGTGATTTGATTATTTTTTGAAATGCGCATAGATATCATATTTTTTTGCAAACATGATAAATAGATTTGTTACGTAACAATTCGACTATATCACAGATAACGCTATTCCTCTACAAGAGCATGTGTTATTTTAAAAAGAATTTAAATATATCTATCATCTTGATAGATATAACTTATTTGTTAAATTGACATTCTATGGTTTTCATCATTTCACAAAATCCATTTTTCATAGAATCTCAAGCCATCTGTATTTTGTGGAAACACCTGTGTTCTAATGAAATCAGCTCCGTGAGTAATTCTATATCATCCATTGTTGCTTTTCTTATTAACATATCCATATATCTCCCTTACAAATTGAAATTCGAGCCGATAGTCGAAAGTTTTACTTCCTTTATGCCCGCTCAAATTCGTACATCCTGTACATGGATTTAGCAATTTTTCCTGTAAAAAGTGTTTTAAATACTGCTCTTTCCATTCCTTGTAATTCATCTATGTACTTTTGTGGTGTCATATGATATTCCTTTGTAAATACTAACCCAGATTTACTTGCTAATTCTTCAGGCTTATCATATCCATATACAGTAACCACACCAACATCATTGATAGGATTTTTATGCTTGGATATCTTCGCCGCCTTTTCAGTATAACAATCCATCAAAATATTTATTGATTTAAAATGATTAACAAGATTTGATAACAACTTATTCAATTCTTCTGGCTCAAAATACATACTGACACCTTCAAGAACTATAATAGCATCCTGGTCTGCTTCTATATGATACTTCCATTCAGTGGTTCTCATATCTACTGCAAGCATATGGTAAGTCTCGGTTTCTGTATAATACTTACATCTTTCCTCTATTACATCTGGGAAATCAATATCGTACCACTTTTTACTCTGTTTAGAAACTCTTTCAATTCTACTATCCATTCCACAACCAATATGAACTATAACCGCATTTGGATTACTGCTAAGTTTATTCTCCAACCATTCATCATAGATAGCTGAACGCATAGCCATATAATATGCTAACCACTTAGATTTCGATTTCCCCTTGAGTTCAAAGCCTTCTTTTGACCATATCTCTTCTGCTTTCTTATCACTGATAATTATATTTTTACTGCTTACCAACGCTTTACCACATAAGGGAATATATAATGTCTTATTTACATTATTCATCTGCTAATCTCTCCATAACTAATTTACACCCATACAAATGAACTATTTCAATCTATAAATACTCTTTCGTTCTTTCTCCACATACTCCAAATATCCCATTTCTACTAATTCATTAAGATATTCTCCCGCTTCTTGAGTAGAAACTTTTAAAATGCCCGTCGCATTTTCCAATGTAATCTCTGCACCTATTCCTCTTTTCTACATTTTACTTAATAACAGCTTTTGTTTCTCAGCTAGTTCATTGTCTTCTTTCAGTGCTGTAAGCATACACTTTTCAATTACATTTAGCATATAATCAATAAATGACGTAATATCCATCCAGCGTTCTTCATTTTTATATACGATTTCGGATTCTTTTAATGAATTATAGTAACCAGATAAATTATCATTGATAGCACGCGATAAAGAAAGGTACTGGATTTTTTCCATTCCTCCATGCTTCAAAAATGCTTGTGTCATAATTCTAACTGTTCTACCATTTCCATCACAAAATGGATGAATATAAACAAAATAAAAATGGCTGATTGCCGCTTTTATCCATATATTCAGTCCCGATGTCTCCATAAACCGAAACAGTTCCTGCATCATCTCTTCAATTTTTTCAGGGTTTGCTGGTGTATGTATAATGTCTGTATTGCTTCCTACATAAACCATTCCTTTTCGAAAAAGTTCACCTGCAAGATGACTGTTATCACATACATCCTTTGTTACTATTTCCCAAAGTTGGCGTATGTTTTTCATACTGATTGGATTCGCATATGCATAATTCATCCCATAAATAGTATTAATAACCATTTTATCATCTTTTGTTTTGGGTTTATCATATGCCTTTCTTACATTCTCAACTGTGGTTCTTGCACCTTCAATAGTTGCTGAATGAAAGGCATCCAATAAAATAATGTCCTTAATTTTTTTCTCACGACTAATCTGCGCATATAAGTTATGAATAGACATTAATTTAGTTTTCATTTCTTCCGTTACAACCATGTAAATAGATGTATTCTGTAATCCCTTTAATGGAATAAGTTCTTTATGAATTTCTCGAAACTGCAATTCCTTAGAAGCAGATACAATGCCTGCTTTCTCTTTTATCCTTAATATGTCATACGATTCATACATTCTGCACACCTGCTTTCGGCTGTCCTCTATCATAAGGGCAGTTTAGTCTTTTAATTTAACATTCCCATTAATTCATCTTCCGTTATGGCAAATGGATAATTCTTCAATTTCGCTGGATTTGCAAGCAGTCCCTGTACATTTGCTTTCATCAGCCCTTCACTGACTTCTACCATACCCAGCAACTCTCGCATATATGTATGAAAGCTTACTGCATTTTCAAATCCAAGGATGTGTAATACTTCCTTCACTTCGTTTTGATCTTGATAATTTTCTACATATCCGCCTAAAAAGATTCCTACAGCTTTGCCATGTGGTACTCCTAACTCATATGTAATAGGATAACTTAATCCATGAGGTAAGGAAGTTCCTGTATGCGTAATTGCCATGCCCGCCACCATGGAAGCATGAAGCATTTTCACATAATCATCCTCTGTAATGCTATCTTCTTTAAGGTGTTCTTTGAATTCTGCCCACATTCTAAGTCCTTCTCTGCTATATACACGATTCAACTCATTTGAATTCGTATTCAGATAACTTTCAATCAAATGTGCAAGCGCATCTACGCAAGTATTTACGATTCCTTCTCTCGACATGCTTTTTAGATAGTTTGCATCCAATAAAGCCAGCTTAGGATATATTTTGTGGCTGATACTTTTCTTGGTTCTTTTCTTATGGATAGTTAAAATAGCATACGGTGTTGCTTCTGATCCTGTTCCACAAGTAGTAGGAACGCATATCACGGGAAGATATGACAACTCTTTTGTCTCATATAGCACTTCTTCTGTTTCGTCTGGATTGGCAATCATCAGCGCAATTGCCTTGGAAGCATCAAGCGGTGAACCGCCGCCAATTCCAATGACAAAATCAATCTTTTCCTGCAATCCAATATTTCTTGCGTTCATGACTGTTTCAATGGAAGGGTTTTCTTCTATCTCATCATAGATAACATATGAAATGTTTTCCTGCTTTAACGCATCCTCAACATCCTGCAAAGAACCATTCTTCCGTGCAGAATGCTTTCCTGTTACAATCATTGCCTTCTTTCCAAACGAAGCAAGCTCTTTTCCATGATTTTTCACACAATTATTTTCACTGTATACTTTTGTTGGCATATATAATAACATTGTAATCCCTCTTTTTCTCTGAATCAAATTATGTATACAGTATAGCATAAAAAACAGAGCTATACACCATTTTGTATGTATAGCTCTGCGAATCTTTATTTTGTGATATCGTTCTTTTCTTCTTGTTCTTCCTCTTTTTCCAGCAAGGACAACTCGTCCAAGATTGTTTCTTCTTGCTTTTCATTACTTATGATGTCATTTCGCTCATCAATCTTTTCCTTCACTTTGTCCTTTAATTGTTCGCCATATTTGTCTACGATTTCTTGTAGATTCTGCCGTATAACACTTGTGGTAGCTATTGCTTGCATTTCTTCCTGTGCTTTTTGGGCTGCAATAAGATGTTGACTTCCAATATATTTGAGTTTTATTTCTCTGGCATTTTGCTTTTGCTGCAGTCCGGTTGCTCTCAATTCTCTTAAATCAGAATAACTGCTTCTTGCCATAGAAACAAATTTTGTAGCAGCTTCTTCCTTTTCTTCCAGGCTACATTGTTCGTCCTCTATGATACGATATACATTTTCTAATTCGGATCTGATTGTATGCATCATTTCATTGGCTTTTGCCAATTTTTCATCTCCCGATTTACTAATTGCATCAATGGTATCATTCATGTGTAAATCTTTTTTTATGGCGGATACTCCAATTTCAGAGATTTCTTTGTCCATATCTGCATGATTCTGTGTTTCTTTTTCTTCTGATTCTTCATCTGGTTTGCACTCATTGGTCTTTGCTTCTTCATCTTCTTCCAACTTTTCTATGCATTCCAGCACCATGAGCAGTTCGGAATTATTTTGATTAATCTCATCCTGCTGTTTTGCATTTTTCTCAGCAAGGTCTTGCGCTTTTTTCTTTGCATCTGTGTCCTTGGTTTCTTGTAATTTTCTTAATTCTGCTAATGCTTTTAGCTTTTCTTCCAGTGTTGCTTTTGTTTCTGTTCTTGCTAAATTATGGCTTATTTCGTTTAGCGTATCTTCAACTTGCAACAATTGCTTTGTGTAATCTGTTTCCGATTGTTCTGCATTTTCTAATTGATCCCAAATACTTCGAGCTTCAGCCGATATGCTGGTCTTCAATGCTTCCTGTTCTTTCTGAGCACTTTCTTCTGCCAAGAGCTGACGTTTCTTCTGCATGGCAGCCATGTTCCATCCTGACCCATTATTCACGGAATATGGATGAAAACCTTGAAATTGAATCTGCATAACCATCACCCTCCTTGTGACTTTTCGTAAATCCATTTACATTATTTATGCATTTCGTATTAAATTTTAGCAGCGCAGTTTATATATATATCGTCATATTGTTTTATTAGCATAAGACTTTATTTGTGTTCTTTTTCGCTTTCCAAAGCCCATTGTCTACATCTTTCATTATCTCTTTGGTACTGCCGCTTTCAGTACCTCTGAAATCTATTCTTGATTTTTTATTCTATAATCGAAAAAAGAAAAAGTTAACTTTCGCTATAGAGTGTTTTATGGTATTATCTTTCATTATAACAGAATATAACTTTACACTAGTTAAGGGAGGAACTACTTATGAAAAATAATGAAATAAACATTCGAATTGCAACTGTAAACGATGCAGAAAAGTTATTAAAGATATATACCCCTTATGTAGAGCAAACCGCTATTACTTTTGAATATGATGTTCCCTCTATTGAAGAATTCACAGACCGAATTAGAAATGTTCTGGAAAAGTACCCATATCTGGTGGCTGAACAGGATGGTGAAATCCTAGGATATGCATATGTAAGCAGCTTCAAAACACGCGCAGCTTATGCATGGGGTGTCGAAACTTCTATTTATGTGGAACAGCAGGCTAAGAAGAAAGGCATTGGTGGAAAATTGCATCATGCATTGGAATCCATTATAAAAGAACAAGGCATCTTGAATATGAATGCCTGCATCGCTTATCCAACAGAAGAAGATGAATATCTGACTAAAAATAGTGTAGAATTCCATGCACACTTAGGCTATCGATTGGTTGGTGAATTTCAACAGTGTGGCTATAAATTTGATCGTTGGTATAACATGGTTTGGATGGAAAAACTGATTGGAGAGCATCATAAGGGACAGGCTGCTCCTAAAACCTTTGATGAAATACGTGATATCATAAAAGAAAAATACGGAATGGAATAAAGTTCATTTCGTAAAAGACCTAGTGCTGTCAACTCACTAGGTCTTTTGCTATCATAATGCTCTCAGTATTTGTTCCAAGTCATATTCTTTTGCCTTCAAAATCAAACCGTCATTCTTTAATACCTTTTGCATAATCTTCATTTCCAGATTGCGTCTTCTCACAAAATGCCCGATCATATCGTCTAATCCTTGATAATTATGAGCCTTTCCATAAGGGGATTCTTTCAGATAATTCATCATAAGCGGATACCACATCTCGTTACCCAGTTCGTCAGAACGTTCTTTCTTGATTTGTAAGATATTCTCTCGAATCTGTTCGGAATCCAGATATACCAGTAAAAAATCTTTCTTTTTCAAAATATCATATGCTTCTTGATAAAAAGCAACAATTTCTTCATCCGGCATCTGATAATACAACATCATGCTTTCCATGGAATTTTGGAAAAAAGAACACTCAAAGATACTCTTTTTGTCTGCAAAAGTCTTATATCTTCTCATAATCACATCATGGAAAAAGTGAAAGTCAACTCTTCCATTGTAAATTTCATATTGTTCCATATCCTCGTAAAATGCCCTTGATTCTGCCAGAATCCTGGTATATGCAGTAATATAATAATCTCCTTCCATGGTAGTCTTTGCCTTGATTTCATCTGCTAAGTCCGGATATTTTTGAAGCTTCTCTTCCCATTTTTCCTTTGTCATATAGCTGCACCAGGCAAGCTCCACGGGCGAAATATCCCCTTCATGATAGACATGATAATCAGGCAATTCTTTTGCCAGCCTGCTTGATAAAGTAGATTTTCCAGTCCCCTGAATACCCTCGATAAATATATTTTTTGCCACAAGCCCAATCCCCTTTCCTCATAGGATTACTTACAATTCTTTCTATGTGCCTTCAACTTCTTAATCGCCCAATTATAGTGGCTTGACAGATTGCTTACAAAGTAGGAACCAAGTGTGGAGTTCCCAACCCATTGATAAACGCCTTTTGAAAATAACTCTTCATTGGTAAACTCACCAGCTAATTTCATAATCGCTGTATGTGACTCTGCAAGCATCTCCTTTGCATCCTCTAACGAAGTGTTCTGATGCTTTTTCCAGAAGAATTCATTCAATGCCGCAAGATTCTTCCAGTTATAAGGCTTTGGTAAGAATGGCATTTCTACGCCCTTTTGATTCGCTTTTACCCAATTAAGTGATAACTGATGCCATTCATACAAATGAATTAATACATCTCTAAGATTCTTATCTCTTTTCCAATGAGTTTCTTTTTTACTTGCTTGACCTTCAAAGTCAAAAGGTGTAGCTAACTCTTTCTCTGTCATGGAATCTATGAATTCCATTAATTCATTGTAAGTGTTGCATGCTGCTTCTAATAAATCTGTTTTTGTCGTTGGTCTTCCCATACTAATTACCTTACCCTTCCAAAAGTCTACGGATTACTGCCTTTATATCCGCTTTATTTCATCATACCCGAGAAATGTTGACATCCTATGTCAGGATTTATTCTTTTCATAGATTTCTTTTGCTTTTTGTGCTAACGTTTCCCGTAAATAGTAAGGTTCTATAATATCTACCTGTGTTCCAAAGGAAAGCAGATAACCAATGAGCCAATCGTCCTCCGGCATTTGTGCAGAAACAAGCAATTCCCCACTTTCCAGTCGTTTCATCTGACTTTTATCAAATTCATCATAAACCCGATACGCTACAGCCTTAGAGAATTTAAGAACAATCGTATTACCAGCTTGCCCTGTTTCCACATCATATTCTGGAAAAGAAATGGGTTCAAATTCCTCATCCAATATCTTCCACTCTATGATACGGGTTAATTTGAAAATGCGAAAATCCTGTTTTTGCCTGCAATATGCTTTCACATACCACTCTTTTGCCTTGTACATCAGCTTTAATGGAAGTATGGTTCTCTTGCTGCCACCATGACAGGAGCCTTCATAGACGATTTGCATAGCCCTATGATAAATAACAGCCGTTTTTATGCTTTCAAACTTATCATTATCTGCGGATTTTCCACCCCAACGCGAGAAATCTGCCTCAAACCAGTCCTCCGAATTCGTATGAAAAAGAGCAGACAACTTCGTAACCATATTGGCATCATAAGAAACTCCAACTGCGGAAAGACTCTGTAAGGAAGACAGTATTTCCTGCTTTTCTTTTTCTGATAATAATGCCTTATTCAGTACAAAATCATCTAACAGATAAATACCGCCATTTCTTCCCGTTTCTGTATAAATAGGGATTCCGGCTTCACTAAGTGCATCCACATCACGATAGATTGTTCTGACTGAAACTTCAAACTTTTCTGCAAGTTCCGGTGCTGTTGTTTGCCCTTTTTCTAACAAATGATATACGATTTTAAATAATCTACTTTCCTGCAAGATTATCCTCCATCATTTGCCCATGTTACTCACACACCGTCATTCCACTATGTACGAATATAAGCTGATCCTGCATCATTTCTTTCATAATAGCAAAGGCTTCCATTCCCGTACAATGCCCGGTATAGAACACGGTATTCATCTTCAGAAGTTCTCTTGCAGTTTCCTGAATCGTCTGAATCTCTTCTTCGTCATAATCTCCCTTTTTCATCAAATGAAAGCCACTGATTACCATGCTTGGCTCTTTGTCAAAATAACCTGCATAAGCCTCTAAAATATTCAAAATGCCGTTATGTGCACAGCCTGACAGTAAAACATGCTGCTTGTCCTCTGTAATAACAAGACATTGCTCATGGTCGAACATATCCTGAACAAATTCGTCCTCAACTTTACGCTTTAACAAAAGATTGCTTTTCGCCCAATATTTTCTTCCTGTGACATTGGTAAATAAGAACAACTCCTCGTCAATTCGAAGGTTTCCATCCAATATCTGTACCTGCGGAAGCTCTAAAATGGCTTTATCAATACCGATGTACTTTTCTCTATTATCCTTTAAATTGTAATAATCATATCCTGCTGATTGTTGCAGATATATCTTCGCTACCGGATTAATCTTTGCAAATGCCATAATTCCGCCGGAATGATCGTAATGTCCATGGCTAAGAATAACTGTATCCACCTGTGTCAAATCAATTCCCAGTTTTTCGGCGTTCGCTAACGTTGCAGCGGATGCGCCCGTATCCAATAGTAGCTTGTGCTTTCTGGTTTCTATATAAAAGCTTAGTCCATGCTCATAAATACAGTCCTGTGTTCCTTCTGTATCTTCCATTAAGTTAATGATTTTCATTTGTATCTATCCCTGCCATTTTCTTATAGTTATTATCTATCAAGCAC
>CAYUKO010000031.1:0-29989 GCA_964445375.1 uncultured Roseburia sp. | reverse complement strand
CACATTTTGGAGATGGTAATATTATCCGCTATGAGAACCGTCCGTTTGCATCCGTGCAGGAAATGGATACGGCTATGATCACAAAGTGGAATCAGGTGATTACGGATGAGGATACCGTATATGTTATTGGTGACTTTTCCGCATATCAAGATGAAGAGAAAGACAGGGAATTGTTGAAGCAGTTGAATGGGAAAAAGATACTGATTATAGGGAACCATGACACCCATAGAATACCAGCAGAATGGAGAGCACTTGGCTTTATGGAATGCAGTCCGTGGCCGATTGTTTATCAAGGTTTCTTTTTATTATCCCATGAACCGTTATATATCAACAGCAATATGCCATATGCGAATATTTATGGTCATGTGCATGGGAATGCAAGCTATAAGGATGCATCATCGCAGAGCGTGTGCGTAAGTGTAGAACGCATTAATTATCAGCCGATTACGCTGGATGAGGTCATGAGAAGGATAGAAGGGAGCAAAGAAGGGTAAGTAGAAGCTACTTACGAGGATGGGGGAAACCAAAATGAGGACATTAACGAAAAAGAAGAACTACGAAGAGGTCATGCTGCTTTCAAGAGAAGCACATAAAAAGCCAATGCGACAGGTCAAAGCAATTCGTATGCTGTTAAAATTGTTGGCAAGTGTAGACTTGAAGCTGACAGATTTTTCTTATGAAACGAGTGGCATGGAGAGGCTTGGGAAAAAAGAGCCGTGTCTGATTTTAATGAATCATTCAAGCTTTATTGATTTGGAAATCGCAGCATATATGCTGGCAGATAGAGCATATCACGTTGTATGTACGAAGGACGCCTTTGTGGGTCTTGGACCGATTTTACGATTATTGGGCTGTATTTCCACGAAGAAATTCATCAATGACATTCATCTGGTAAAGGATATGCATTATACTGTTAAGGAGTTAAAGGGTTCTGTTTTAATGTATCCGGAGGCAAGCTATAGCTTTGATGGAACGGCAACGCCATTGCCGGAAAGCCTTGGAAAATGCATTAAACTTTTAAAAGTTCCTGTTGTTATGATTCGAACAGAAGGGGCATTTATTCGAGATCCGCTTTATAACGGATTACAACGGCGAAAGGTAAAGGTATCCGCGAAGATGAAATATCTTCTTTCACCAGAGGAAATCGAGCAGAAATCGGTGAAAGAGCTGAATGCCATTTTAAAGGAAAGCTTTGCTTTTGATAATCTGAAACTGCAACAGGAGAAGCAGATTCGAATTACAGAGAAGTTCCGTGCAGACGGGCTTCACCGCGTATTGTATCGCTGTCCCCATTGTGAAACAGAAGGAAAGATGCATGGGGAAGGCACTCGTATTATCTGCAATGCATGCAGGCAGGAATATGAACTGACAGAAACAGGATATTTGCAGGCTGTTTGGGGAGATGCTAAGTTTTCTCATATTCCAGACTGGTATCAGTGGGAACGTGAGTGTGTGCGTAAGGAGCTGGAGAATGGCACCTATGAGCTTGATCTGGATGTAAAGATTTGTATGCTGGTGAATACGAAATACATATATGAAGTGGGAGAAGGGCATCTGTGTCATACCAAAGACGGTTTTCATTTAACAGGGTGTGAAGGTCAGATTGACTATCGGCAGCTGCCCCAGGCATCCTATAGCTTATATTCGGACTTTAACTGGTATCAGATTGGCGATATGATAAGCATTGGAGACGAGCAGGTGCAGTATTATTGCTTCCCGAAAAATGGTGAGAACGTGGTAGCAAAGACAAGGCTTGCAGCTGAGGAATTATATAAGATGGGAAGAAGTGCTAAGACCAATTGATAAGGAAATGGCATTAGGAGAAAGGACTAGAAGAATGATTGTAACATCAATAAATAAGAATGCAAGTAAGGAAGTAAAGAACGTATTAGAATATTTTGCAAAGTTAGAGGGAAATGGCATTATTACAGGTCAGCATACCCAGACGCTTGCGCAGCCCGAACTTGCTAAGATTCAGGAAGTAACAGGAAAATTACCTGCTTTGTGTGGATTTGAGCTGTTGGCATATTCGCCTAATATAAAGTTAGAAACAGCCGATGAAGCATGTATTACCGAAGTAGAGGAAAACAGAGATACTTTGGAAAAAGCATGGGAATGGGCGAAAAAAGGTGGTCTTATTACCTTTACGTGGCATTGGTTTTCTCCGCTTGGAGGAAAAGATAAATCCTTTTACAGTGAGAATACGGATTTCGATCCCGAAGAGGCATTAAAAGAAGGAACACCGGAAAATATGGCTATGTGTAAGGACCTGGATTACATGGCATCCGTATTACAGCCATTTTGTGACAAACATGTACCGATTTTATGGAGACCATTTCATGAGTCGGAAGGCGGCTGGTTTTGGTGGGGTAGAAAAGGTCCAGCAGTAGCAAGTGAACTGTTTCGTTTTATGTATCGTTATTTCACCGATAAGCATCATTTGGACAACTTAATCTGGGTATGGAATTCTCCATTAGAAGAAGGGTATGTAGGGGATGAATATTGTGATATTATTTCCAGAGATATCTATCCGCCAGCCCATGAACATGGGGCTTTTCAGGATAAGTACGATGAACTGATGAGGATTACCAAAGTTCAAAAAGGTGCAGCTCTTGCAGAGACAGGAATTATACCGGATGCCGATGAATTACAGAAGAATCATACACCTTGGCTTTGGTATATGACATGGAGCTTTGATTTTGCCTTAACAGAAAAGTTTAATGATTATGAGGCGTTGAAAAGGCTTTATCAGCACGAATATGCAGTTACCTTGGACAAGCTGCCAAAGCTGTATGAGATATAGTGCATAAATTAATTCAAAAAAGAATGAGGTCGCAAAAGGACAGATAAAAGGGTAAGCTTTGTGTAGAAGGGAGAATGAAATTTATGGATGAAATGGTATTACAAAAAGACTATAGAAATGATGACAAATTACGTGCAAGCTTTAATGAATTAGCAAAAAAGACATTCGCGCTTGATTTTGAGGACTGGTATCAGAATGGATATTGGACTCATAAGTACAATCCCTATTCTATGGTGAAGGATGGGAAAGTCATAGCCAATGTATCAGTGAATCTGGCAGATTATCTGTGGAATGGAAGAAGATGGAAGCTGCTTCAGCTTGGAACGGTTATGACGGATGAAGCGTATCGTAATCGAGGACTGATTCGACAGATTATGGAAGAGATTGAGAAAGACTATTCAGAGAGTGTGGATGGAATGTTTCTATTTGCTAATGATAGTGTTTTAGACTTTTATCCGAAGTTTGGCTTTCAAAAGGCAAATGAATATGCATATGTAAAGGATGTTACAAATACACAGGATGTTTCGATAGAACATGCATCTATGGAGAATAAGAACCAGTGGGATGTTTTGGAGAAATATATGGAAGAATGTGCACCATACAGTGATTTTGAGCCTGTTGGATATAGTGAGTTGTTCCTGTTCTATGTTACGAAGTTTATGCAGGATGCTGTTTTTTATGACAAAGAGCAGAATGCGTATGTCATTGCCGAGGTAGATGAATCACAGTTGATCCTGCATGGCGTATTTGCAAAGAAAGAGTGTGATTTGGACAAGCTGATTGCTTCTTTTGGAAAGGAGATAAAGCAGGTAAAACTGACCTTTACGCCAATTCAAAAGGAAGGTTATCAAGTATTTTCTCATAAGGAAGAAGATTGTACTTTATTTGTAAAGGGAATGGGGCTTGAAGATTTTGAAAAGAGAGCTGTTCGATTCCCAGAGCTGGGACATGCATAAATAGGATGGATTAAGGCGGGGCGGATAACCTCGTCTTTTTTACATTCTTTAATAAAAAAATGCAACCGAAATGAAATTCATTACCCTATATAAGTGAAGGGAGCAATTTCCTGATATAGGATATCCTATTCTTTGGTTATTTTCATGAGGATAATCAAATACACTGGAGGTTATTAATGAATCAAGAAGAACTAGAAACTTATATTCAAACATACGGAAAAGATTTATATTCGTTCTGCTGTTCTATTACTCGCAATTCGCAAGAGGCGGATGATTTATATCAGGACACATTTCTCAAGGCTTATGAGATGAAAGATCATGTAGTGATTGAGAAGAATCCAAAAAGTTTTCTGATGTCTGTTTCTGTTAATTTGTATAGAAACTATAAGAGAAAGCTTTCCATACAACAGAGGATTGTTGGAATTGGCATGCCATTGGAAGAAAGTGCTACGGATATTCCATCCGGAGAGCCGATGACAGAAGAGAGGATTGTTGAGCAGGAGGAGTGCCGGATTGTGCGACAGGCGGTGAAGAAACTGCCGGATAAATATAAGATTCCTATCTTATTATTTTATATGGAAGAATTGTCGATTGCGGATATTTCGGGCATGTTAGACCTGTCAGAAGGAACGATTAAGAGCAGAATACATAGAGCGAAGAAAATCTTGAAACAAAAATTGGAGGATGTTCATTATGAGAAATAATATGGATGAGCTACTAAAAACAGCACTTACTCCGATGGATGAGCCGGAAGATGAATTAAACAACTTGATTCTGTCGAAGACTAAGGAGAGGGATAATATGAAAAATATGCATTATAAGAAAAAGGTATCAATGGCAGCATGTGTTGCAGCATGTGTGGTTGCAATGGGGTCTATTACAGCAGTAGCAGCGTATCGTTATTTAAGTCCAAAGGAAGTAGCAGCAGAGCTGGAAGACAAGAAACTGGAACAAGCATTCTTAAGTGAGGATGCCGTGTTTGTGAATGAAACACAGGAAAGTGGAGGATATCGAATTACCTTGTTAGGAAGCGTTGCAGGAAAAAATATAAGCGATTATTTATCAAAGGATGAAAGTAATAAGGTAAATGAAGATAAAATCTATACGGTTCTTGCAATAGAACATGCAGATGGAACACCAATGCCGGATACCAGTTCAGATGAATATGGTCAGGAGACGTTTTTCGCATCACATTATATACAAGGCTTAAATCCAAGTGAATATAGTATCATGAGCATGGGAGGCGGCTATTGTGAATTTGTCAGAGATGGCGTGCAGTACAGACTTTTAGAGATGGACAACATAGAAATGTTTGCGGATAAGGAAATTTATGTTGGTGTATGCTCCGGTACATTCTATGATATGACAGCTTACCATTATGAGGAAAGTACAGGCAAGATGACTCGTAATGAGAGTTATGGAGGAGCAAATGCATTATTTACACTTCCGGTAGATAAGAGCAAGGCAAATCCAGAGGCAGCAAATGCATATTTGGAAAGTTTGGAGGATTCACTTTCTTGCGAAGATGATGCTATGGATATGGATTCCAGTGTAGAAGCATTTATGGAAAAGCTTACACCAGAGAACATCGACCAGTATGCAGTACCAATTGAGTCTACAAGACAGATTTGTAAGACTGGAAGCGACGGATTACTGTATTATTCCTATGAGCTTGAAAATGAAAGCGGGGAAGGTACTGTATTCGTAGAGGAAGAGTTCCCGGATGGTAAGGCTGGTATGGCAAAAGATTTTCAATATAGCTATTCAGAGGGCATGAGTGATTTGTTAATCTATACCCATACGTTAAATGAAGATGGAACGGTTACATTTGTAATTTATGTGCCAAAGAAGTAATAAAAAATAAATTGTATCATTTTGACGCAAAGCAAATTATGGTAAAGAATAGTTTGCTTTGCGTTTTTATGTGTGTTTGCAGATATAGAAAAAGATATAGTTTGACTTGTCATATAGAAAATATCATGGTAGAATAAAACAAACAAATGTTCTACACAAAAGGAAGCAACAATATAGGAGGAAACAACATGCAATTAGTAAGGGCACAACAGGAACATATTTCAGAATTAGTAAGAATATCAAAGGAAGCATTTGATAGTGATATAGCAGTTGGTGTATCAGAAATTGGCGGACCGCCAGAATATGACTCCATAGATTGGCACATTGATATGATGAATCAAGGACATTTATTCACAGCGATAGACAAGGGAAAAATTGTCGGCGGTGCAATTGTTTTCTTCGATATAAATAAAGGTCTCATTATGTTTGTTGGAAGAATTTTTGTGGATCCGGCAGAATTTAGAAAAGGTTATGGAATTGCCATAATGGAACAAATTGAAAATATATGCCCTGAAATTACAGCATGGGAATTGGATACTCCAATATGGAATATAAGAACGAATCAGTTTTATAAAAAGATAGGTTACAAAGAAATAAAACGCGATGAGGAATTTGTTTTTTATCGAAAAAGTAGATAGACATATCATAAGAACTGGGGGAACGTTACATATGTTAAATAGCAAAAAGGTAAAAGAGATATTTTATTCACTTGGAGCAGATTTGTGTGGTATTGCAGGTATAGACAGGTTTGAAGATGCACCCAAGGGTTACCATCCATTAGATGTGATGCATTCTTGCAAGTCGGTTATTTCTTTTGGATGCAGATTCCCAGTTGGAACTTTGAAGTGTAATAGTGATACACCATATACAAGAGTTCGAAATTCTATAACACCGAAAATGGATGCGATGGCATTGGATTTTTGCATAGAAATGGAAAAGCAGAAGGTGCTATGTGTACCAGTACCAACGAATGAGAGTGAGTGGGATAAAAATACAGGAAGATGGCGTTCTATAATTTCTCAAAAGCATGCGGCACAGGCAGCAGGATTGGGAACAATAGGAAGACATTCTTTATTAATCACACCGGAATTTGGAAGTATGATTTGGCTCGGGGCGGTTTTGTGTGAGCAGGAACTGGAAGCCGACGATTTAAAAGAAAATATATGCAATCATTGTAATTTGTGTGTAAATGTATGCCCAGTTAATGCTCTGGAACAAGAGGAAATAAGACAGGATATATGTTGGAATCACGCCTTTGGAGACGATCAAGAGAAACAAACGTGGTTAATATCCTGCCATAAATGTAGAGATATTTGCCCTTATAATTTGGGAACTGAAAATTCTTGCTTATAAAGAAAATATGCGGAGTTGGGGAGGCAATGTATGGTAAGAGAAGCTTGTAAAAATGATTTAAAAGAAATCTTAGAATTATATTTATTCTTGCATGAAACGGATGTACCAGAAGAATCTGACCATTTAAAACAGACTTGGGACAAGATAATAACAGACGAAGATCATCATCTTATCGTATGTGAGGTAGATGGAAAAATCGTGTCTTCCTGTGTTTGCGTTATCATACCGAATCTGACAAGAAATATAAGACCGTATGCATTCATTGAAAATGTAGTTACACATATGGAGTATCGAGGTAAAGGGTATGCCACAGATTGTTTGAATTATGCTAAGAAAATAGCGGCGGGCAATAACTGTTATAAAATGATGCTCCTTACTGGCTCCAAGAATCCAAAAACCTTGGATTTTTATAAAAATGCAGGTTATAACAGTTCGGATAAGACGGCTTTTATTCAGTGGATTAATTAGTTGCATTATGAGGAGGATATGAACATGGCGGTTTCAAGTATAACGGCAGTTTTTCAGAGTAGTGTTAAAAATGTATGGGATATAGTTACTTCGCTTGAGAATTACCAATGGCGTAGTGACTTGAGCAAAATTGAGATAATAAGTGAGAGCCAATTTGTTGAATACACAAAAGAGGGATATGCAACTACTTTTACCATTACTTCTGTTGAACCCTATAAACGTTGGGAATTTGATATGGAAAACAGTAATATGAAAGGTCATTGGATGGGAACTTTTTCAGAAAAAGATGGAAAGACAGAAATTGAATTTATAGAAGAAGTAACAGCAAAGAAAATGATAATGAAACCTTTTGTAAAAATATATTTAAGAAAGCAACAGGAGTTATACGTTTCAGATTTAAAGAAAGCATTGTAAATATAAATTGCTGAAAGCTAGAAAGGCATGGTTATTAAGTATGAACAAAACAGTCACAGATATCAAAGAAAACATTTCAAAGGTAATCATAGGTAAAGAAGAGACGGTAGATTTACTTCTTACTTCACTTATAGCGGGTGGTCATGTGTTGCTTGAGGACGTTCCGGGAATGGGGAAAACGGTTCTTGCCAAGACATTAGCAAAATCTATGAATATGAAGTTTAGCCGTATTCAGTTCACACCGGATTTACTTCCCAGCGATGTGACAGGACTGTCATATTATAACCAGCAAAAGGGAATGTTTGTATTCCGTGAAGGTCCGGTGTTTACAAATTTGTTACTGGCAGATGAGATTAACCGAGCAACACCTAGAACACAGTCAAGTTTATTAGAGTGTATGGGCGAAGGACAGGTAACAGTGGACGGAGATACAAGAACTTTGGAGACACCGTTTTTTTGTGTTGGCGACACAGAATCCAGTGGAAACATTAGACTGTTTTCCATTGCCGGAAGCGCAGATGGACCGTTTCCTCATGAAGATTAGCATGGGAAATATGCGAAAATCAGAAGAACGGGAAATGATTGATCGATATATCTGTGATGAGCCATTAAAGAAGGTAGAACCTGTCTGTGGCATCGAAGAAATCATTGCAGAAAGAAGCTAGAAACATTTTTGTTCATGATGATTTGCGTAATTATATCGTAGAACTGATACAGGCAAGCAGAACAGGTAGCTTAGAGGGAATTGGTGAGCCTGCTATGGTGGAAGGAATCAGTCCAAGAGGAACGCTTGCGTTATTAAGAGCGTCACAGGGGTATGCACTTGTACAGGGCAGAGATTATGTAGTACCAGAGGATATCAAGACTGTTGCAATTCCGGTTTTAGCACATCGATTGATTTGTGAAGAAGATGATTATCGGAAGAAAGTGCAGAGGATTCAGGGACTGCTTCAATCCGTTGCGGTTCCAACGGAGGATTGGAAAAGGGCATGATTGCTGTATTATTGATTTGTATGTTTCTTGCTATGATAATCTTTCAAAAGGGATATAAGAAATTATGGGCGAAAGAATTATCGGTTGAGATTTCCTTTAAGCAACTCTATGCATACGCTGGAGATTGGATACAGCTGACAGAAAAGATAGAAAATCGAAAAAGAATGCCTGTTTCACCTGTGGAAGTTCGATTTCGCATGAAAAAGGGAATACAGTTTCGTGAAACAGAGAATACGTCAATTAGTGATTATGTGTATAAGCGTGATATCTATTCTTTATTAGGGAATCAGAGGATTACAAGAACGTTACATATGCATTGTCAGAAAAGAGGCATATATACTATAGATGATGTTTCGGCAGTAACATATTCTCTTTTGCAGGATAGGGTGTATAAAAAGAATCCTCACATAGATGCTAAGCTTTATGTTTATGCCAAACGAACCGATGTATCAGCTATTTTAAGAACTTGTGAGAATCTGTTTGGAGAACAGGAAAGTAATCGCAAGTATTTAGAGGACCCGTTTGCTTTTTCATCGATTCGTGAATATACTATGCAGGACCCTATGAAGAATATTAACTGGAAAGCCAGTGCGAAGACTGGTGAATGGATGGTAAATACCTATACCTCTATGAAGAACGAGCGTATGATGATTTACCTTGATGTTGAAGATAGTGGTATTTTCAAGAAAGAGCATTTAAAAGAAGATAGTATATCGGTTGCTGCAACGTTATTTCAAAAGCTATTGAATAAAGGAACGGAAGTTGGAATTTGCGTAAACTTGTATGATGAAGAGAGAAAGCAGATATTATATCTTCCTGCTTCTCGTAAAAAGAGTCAGAGGACAATGATAGAGCAGACATTAGCGGAAGAATGGCAGGAAGAAAGGGTTGCTTCTTTTGAACAATTGTTGGAGTTCCCGTTTGCGGATGCAATTCCCATTTTCATTTCAAAGAATGTAACAGAAGAAAAAGTGCAAAGAGTAGAGGAATTTCTTGGCAACAAGGCAAAAGCTGTTTGGGTTGTGACCTATGAAAAAGGGGAATGTCCGGCTGCATGTTCTGACCGAATCCTGTTTGTGAAAAGGGAGGTAGCGAGATGACGAGAAAACAGATGAAGAAACTCTTGGAATGTTTTCATATGTTGCTTATTTTCGCAATGATTATTCCTGTAATCTATATGGTTGGCATGCAGCGAGAAGAGGGCATGATTTATCGTCTATACTGGGTAAGTTATCTATTGTTTGTACCTTTTATGGGATTTAAGATTGTGCGGGAGCAGTGCAAGAAATTGTGGCAATATTTATTGGCATGTGCCGGTATAGCAATTGTAGTCATGAGTATAGCAAATCTCATAAAGAATAGGTTATTTCCAACTATGGTGGCAAATGGGTATCTGAACTATATTTTATTGGGTATTATTTTTAGTGCGGTGAAGGAGTATGCGATTAGAATTAAAAGGGTTCGTAGACAGAAAGCGAAGGAGGAAATGGACCGTTCATGGCGGGAGATAGAGAATTTTACAGATAAACCAAACATGAAGTTATGCTTCTTCTTTGTTGTTATTTATGTAGTTTCTTTAGATTTTGCTTGTCCGGAGGTATGTAATCTTGCATTATTCAGCACAGTGTTTTATCTTGTGATAGCAATTGCATATCAGTATATTGAGACAATGGAGCATTACCTTGCTATGAATGAGGGGGTATGTGAGGTAAGGAATATACCCTATAAAAGATTATTTGGTATTGGAAAAGTCTTCTTGTTGAGTTATATGATACTGATTCTTTTGGCTATGATACCGGCATGGATGACAGTGGACTATCGACAATACAAGGATTATCGAGAATGGGTTAAACAGCGGGATGTAGACTATGAGGAACTGTTTGCGTATGAACAGGAGCAACACGGTGGTGGTGACCCGATGCAGGACCTTATTGCTTCATACGGATCAATAAAGGAAACACCAATGATATTGAAAGTGCTTATTTACGTCCTTGGAGCAACGGCAGTTCTTTTTATGCTGGGCTTGGTAATTCGTTGGATATATGGTGAAATCAAGGATTTTGCAAGAAATGTAGAGGAAGAGGATGACAAAGTAGAGATGCTTGAGGAATTGGATATTGAAGAAAAGTTGTCTACCCGTCGATTTATCTTTCAGAGGTCAGAGGATGATAGAATTCGAAACAAATATCGGAGATTTATTAAAAAGCATAGAAAGGATAGACCAGCACCGTATGAAACACCAGAAGAGATTGAGTTGGCAGCAGGAGTTGCAGATACAATGGAGGGGAAAGAACTACATAATCAATACGAAAAAGTGAGATATGGACGATGATACGCATGTAAATGGCATTCTTTTCCGGTATAGAAAATAGATTAAAAATGTGTTATAGTGAATTGTAAAAAACAAATCAAAAGAATAATTCTGAAATGTTTTAAAAAGGAGTATGACACAGATGATAAGATTTTATTATATTATACTGACAGGTATTCCATTGATTATTTTTTATATTACCGTGATGTCCATATATGCAGCACATCCTGAGAAATACGATGAATATTCGTGCTATGCGCTGGCTCAGAAATTGATCAATCTGGTAAAAAAGAGAGGTCGTATTGATACAAAGGTATATGGAACAGAGAATCTTCCGACCGAAAATGGTTATATGATGTATTCCAATCATCAGGGGAAATATGATGCGTTGGGAATTATGGCAGCACATGACCAGCCGTGCTCAGTTGTTATGGAATATGAACGTTCCAGAATTCTGGGAGTATCCCAGTTTATTGATCTGGTAAAGGGAAAACGATTGAAAAAGGATGATTTAAAGCAACAGCTTGGAGTAATTAATGAATTAGCCAGAGAAGTAGAATCAGGTAAACGTTTTTTGATTTTCCCGGAAGGCGGATATGATAATAATCATAATCAGATGCAGGAATTTCAAGCAGGCAGCTTTAAGTGCGTGCAGAAGGCAAAGTGCCCGATTATACCGGTTGCTATTTGGGATTCCTATAAAGTATTTGAAGGGAAATCGTTGAAGAGAGTAGTTACGCAAGTACACTTTCTATCAGCGATTTATTATGAAGAGTATGCAGGAATGAATACCAGAGAAATCAGTGATATGGTGAAGGCTCGTATCGAAGATTGCATGGAAAATATTCGTAGTGAAATGAAGATACAGGAAGTAGTATAAAAGGTGTAGCTCCTATAAGTCATTAGAGGACTTGTAGGAGCTATTTTTGATTTGGTAGAGAATAGGAAAAAGAGCACAAAAAATAGCGAAAATAATAAACAAAAACAATACAAAACTGTTAATAGTATGTTAAAATAATAGAGTAAATACATTATTTGCCAGGAGTATGTCAAAAATGGAAAGATTATTATATTTTGATTATTGTGCGCTTATCATGCTTGTAATACTTTTATTTTCAATTTATTTTCATAGAATGACACGAGGATTAGTGAATCGTTGTTTTATTTTGCTGGTTTATTCTTGCTTAGGAAGTACTGTGCTTGATCTGGCAACGGAAATATTTCGGGAAAGTAGCTTGATGACACAGGAGACTCTTTGGTTCGAAGAAGTGTTGACATATTGCTATTATATATTCAGGTGGCTTAATGCGATGACCTATATGATTTATCTGATTAGTCTTACGGATACATGGCATAAAGTGGCAAAGAGCAAAGGACTGAAAGCATTGCTTGTTTTACCTGGCATTGCTGTTATCGCTTCCTTGGTTGTCAATAAATATACTGGTATTATCTTTTACTTTAATGAGCAGTTAGATTATGTAAGAGGAGATTATATTTCGATTATTCATGTAAGCATTCTTACTTATGTTGTATATGGAATGTATTTTGTCTGGAGTTATCGGGTGCTTTTTTCAAGGGCGAAACAGGTTGCCATTTTTGCCATGTTTCCTCTCATATATGTTTCTGTGATGATACAATATCTTTTTTCCCCTTTTTTGGTGGAAATGTTTGCTATGGCAATAGCGATTATGATGTTAATCATCATTGTGCAGCGTCCGGATGAAAATATAAATACCTTTTTTGAGATTCGGAATTATCAGGCATATTGGAATGATTTGAGAAGAACTTTTCATAATGAAAAAGAAATGGATGTTCTTTATATACATGTAATAAATTACAATACTTTGATTTCTGCACTTGGAGAAGAGTCTGCGCGTGAATTACTGAAAAAGACGATTGTGCCGATTAGGGCAATCTGTAAGAATTATAAGGTTAGAGCGGATTTATATTATTTGAATCACGGTTGTATTTCTGTTTTTCTGAATTCAAATAATCATATGAAAACAGAGCAGATTGCAACAGATATCAGTCATTTGATAAAAAATGATAAAGCAATTCGTAAGTCCGGCTTATCCATGATTGCGCAGATATGTATTCTGCATTGTCAGGAGGACGTAAAAAGCTTCAAGGCAGCATCTATTATATATAATGTTTTGAAAAATCAGACAGCATATACAAATGATATTATCTATGCATCGGATATTATGGCACAAAATGGATATGAGATTAAGAGCAATATAGACAGTATAATTAATGATGCACTTGAAAATGATCGTTTTGAGTTGTACTATCAGCCGATATATTCTACAGAGCAGAAGAAATTTAATTCAGCAGAAGCGCTTATACGATTGTATAATGAAAACTATGGATTTATTTCACCGGACTTGTTCATTCCTGCAGCAGAAAAGAGCGGAGCGATTCATCAGATTGGAATCTTTGTTTTTGAGGAAATATGTCGTTTTATAAAAAGTGAGGAGTTTGATGAACTGGGATTAGATTACATAGAGATAAATCTTTCCGTGACTCAATGTATGCAGACGAGTCTGGCAAAAGATCTTTTGGAAATTCTTCATAAATATAACGTTTCACCTGAAAAGATTAATTTGGAGATTACGGAAACGGCTGTGGAGAGTTCTTTTGAAATCATGATGGATAATCTGAATGAACTTGCAAAGGAAGGAATTACATTTTCATTGGATGACTATGGTACAGGCTTTTCCAATATTCAACGAATTATTACGATGCCTCTTAGTATTGTTAAATTGGATAAAAGCTTTATCGATGAGATTCATAATCCGGATTATCAGGTGATTGTGACGAATACGATAAAGATGCTCAAAGATCTTAATCTAAAGATTGTATCAGAAGGTGTTGAGGCAGAAAAGCAGCTTGCATTTTTACATGAGAATCATTGCGACTTTATTCAGGGATATTATTTTTCAAAACCATTGCCGAAAGAAGATTTTGTTTCATTTGTTAAGAAACAGGGAAGGGAGTCATGATATGCAAAGAATAATTTATTTTGATATCAGTGCTATTATCATAATGGTTATACTGCTATTCTCTATCTTTTTTCATAAAATGACGAGGGGAATTACCAATCAGGCTTTTATATTGGAAGTACTTTCCTGTCTGGCGGTAGCAGCCTTTGATATTGCATGTGAATTGTGTGGAACATGCCTTTTGCCGACACCAGGTAACATTCTTTTAAGAGAAATTATGACGTATGGTTATTTCATATTCCGACCTCTTACAGCGGCAATCTATGTCGTTTATCTAATCAGTTATACAGATACATGGCATAAAGTGAAGAAGGATTTAGGGCTTTCTCTCTTATTAATAACTCCATATGCGATTGTTATTGGCTCATTGATTTATAACGTTTTTACCCAAAAGGTATTCTTTATAGACGAACAACTTAGATATGTACGTGGAGAATATATCTTTATTATCTATGTATGTGCATCTTTTTACCTGGCATTTGGTTTGTATTATCTTGCAAAAAACAGGGCAGCCTTTACAAGAGAAAAATGGTTTGGCTCATTTTCCATGTTTCCATTAACGATAATAGCAATCATGATTCAGCTGCTTTATTCAAACCTGTTAGTAGAGGTTTTTGCAACAGTTGTATCAATATTGTTTTTGATTATTACCGTGCAGCGCCCGGATGAAAATGTGAATCCTGTTGTGGGAATTCGGAACTATCAGGCATACACGAATGACTTAAAACGTTGCTTTTATAATGAGAAACCAATAGATATTATTAGTATTTATGTTTTAAATTACAATTCCATTATTTCTGCCCTTGGAGAAGAAACATCAATCAAGATTATTAGAATGAGTGTGTCTATGTTTGATGAAATATTTAAAAGGCATGATGTGAAAGCGGATTTATACTATCTTGATCAAGGTCGGTTTTCTATTGTGTTAAGTATGGGAGAATGTGTAAAAACACAGGAACTTGCGGAGGACATTAGTAAGATATTAAAAAAAGGCATTACTATTTTAGATTTCGATTTATTATTAGTTGCACAGATCTGTGTAATTCATTGTCCAAAGGATGTGAAGGATTTTGAGGCGTTTACTGTTTTGGATAATGTGTTAAAGAAACAGACAGTCTGTGAAGAGAGTCTCCTGTATGCTTCTGATATTATATCGCAGAGTGGATTTGAAATAAAAAGTAAAATTGACAGCATAATTAACAATGCACTTACAGAGAAAAAGTTTGAGATGTATTACCAGCCAATTTATTCAACTACAGAGCATAGGTTTAATTCGGCAGAGGCATTGATAAGATTATTTGATGAAAAGTACGGATTTATTCCACCAGATGTATTTATACCGGCGGCTGAACAAAGCGGAGCGATACATCAGATAGGCGATTTTATTTTTAAAGAAATATGTAAGTTCATAAAGAGTGAAGAATTCTCTGACCTTGGTTTGGACTATATTGAAATAAATCTATCAGTGGCTCAGTGTATGCAGACAAATCTTGCCAAAAAGCTTTTGGCGATTATGCGTAAATATGATGTGCCACCTGAAAAGATTAATTTTGAAATTACAGAAACCGCAGTAGAGAATTCACTTGATATCATGGTGGAGAATCTGAACCTGCTATCAAAGGAAGGAATTACATTCTCTTTGGATGATTATGGTACGGGATATTCTAACATTAAGCGAATTATTACGTTGCCTTTAAGTATTGCAAAACTGGATAAAAGCTTTATAGATGAGATCCATGATCCAGATCATCAGGTTATTGTAACCAATACCGTGAAAATGTTAAAGGAACTTAATCTGAAAATTGTCTCCGAAGGTGTTGAGACAGAAAGTCAGTTACAGTTCTTGAATGAACTGGGATGTGACTATATCCAGGGATATTATTTTTCAAAACCATTGCCAGAGGAAGAATTTGTTTCCTTTATAAAGGAACATAATACAAAAGCCACAGTTTGATAAGACTGTGGCTTTTGTGAGAGTATGTGATATACTCTTATCAAAGGAAAGATGGGAGAAAAATAGATATGATATTATTAGAGACAGAAAGATTGATATTGAGAAATTATAAAGAAACGGACATTCAGGATATTTTTGAGTATTTTAGTAACGAAGAGGTTGCAAAGTATGAAGATTTTTTCCCGATGACAAGGGAAGAAGTAAAAGAACTTATTTAGGATTGGAAAGATAAAGACTATCGCATGGTTGTAGAGAAAAAGGACACGGGAAAAGTAATCGGAAGTATTGGATATCTACGAAATGAAAAAGGAGAATTTTCAATAGATTATGATTTTAATCCTTTGTTTGCAAAATGTGGATATGCGACAGAAGCGGGAAAGGTTTTGATACAGCATATTTTTCAGGTTGAAAAGATAGATGAACTTTATGCAGAGTGTGATGTTTTAAATGATAATTCGTGGAAGTTATTGGAACGTCTTGGATTTGTACGAATAGGGGAAAAAGAGGGAGATTACTTTAAGAACGATGCACAGGGGAATCCGATGCTGATCACATCATGCACTTATATTTTGCGAAAATAAGATGAGAAATATGTGATGGTTAGAAGGGGAAGAAAAGACCGCTTGCGTTAACAAACGGTCTAGTGTATAATCTACTTAGAAAGCATTCGGAATTGAAGTTTCCGATTGCCCTCAGTGTATAAGTTTAAGTAATAAAGATTAGCATCCACACTTTAGGCGGTACGGATGCTATTTCTTTTTGTTATTATGATTGTCAATAAATGACAGAGCCGCGAAAACTACTAACAATAAAGTTAAGACTTCCATTGTGTTCATAGGGCATCACCCTCTCTTTCGTAGGACTAGAGGGCATCTAAACGTCGGACGTTCGCATCCACTTTCTATTTTCGATTAATACTTTTACATTCTAACACGATACGAACAGATGTTCAATATATGAATATACTAAAATGTAAAGAAATTATATTAATAGAGAAATAAAAACTTGCAGTTGATGTTATGAAATTTGTAATTCATGACACCAACTCTTTTTTATCATCTTTTTATGATGCAACAGGGCAATTTTTATTAAGATTTGTCTGAATATAGATGCTATAATGACAATAGATATGAGAATCACGCAATGAGAAGTGGCAGAAGGGAGCAACTATATATGAGCAAACATTTCGTAAGTGATATAATAATAGATTATATAGAAACACATTTGGATGAAGATTTATCATTGGACAAAATAGCAAAGGATTTGAATTATTCCAAGTTTTATATTGCAAGAACCTTTGCGGAGAAAACAGGAACTAGCGTTTATAAGTATATACAGGGACGCAGATTGACTTTGGCGGCACAGAAGTTGGTGGAAACCAAAGAACCAATCGTTGAGATTGCGTATGAAGCACATTATAATTCGCAGCAGGCATTTACGTTTGCCTTTAGTCAGTTGTATCTATGTACACCACAGGTATATCGGAAAAATGGCATTTTTTATCCGAAGCAATTGAGGCTGAGTACACAAAATACGAGAGTTTATATGGCAAGTATCAGTTGGTGGAAAGGAGAGAAGATGGCTGCATGAGTACAATACCTTATGTCATTGAACAGACCAGTCGTGGAGAAAGAAGTTATGACATTTTCTCCAGATTGTTATCTGATCGGATTATATTTTTAGGGGAAGAAGTAAGTGATACGTCAGCAAGTCTGATTATTGCGCAGTTGCTTTTTCTGGAAGCACAGGATCCGGAAAAGGATATTCAACTTTACATCAACAGTCCGGGTGGCTCAATTTCGGCAGGGCTTGCGATTTACGATACAATGAAGTACATTAAATGTGATGTGTCAACAATTTGTATGGGACTTGCTGCCAGTTTTGGAGCATTCTTATTAGCTGGAGGGACAAAGGGAAAGCGTATGGCGCTTCCTAATGCAGAAATCATGATTCATCAACCTGCAATTCATGGAAATGGTGTACAAGGGCAGGCAACGGACATCAAAATCGTGTCAGATCATATATTAAAAAGTAAGGAACGATTGAATCGTATTTTAGCACAAAATACAGGGAAAACAATAGAACAAATTACACTTGATACAGAACGCGATAACTATATGTCTGTGGAAGAAGCATTGGAGTATGGTTTGATTGACCGAATTATTGATAAAAGGTTATAACATAAAAGAGGCAGATTGCAAATGAATCTGCCTCTTACTTTGCTCTGATATATGTATTAATATTCTTTCATGACGACATCAACATTCTTGATAATTTCTTCTTTTTCAAAAGGCTTGGTGATGAACTTTTTAGCACCAATCTTCAATGCTTCAATCAGCTTGGACTGCTGACCGGCAGCAGTGATCATAATAACTTTTACATTAGGATCATATGCAAGCAATTTCTTCAAAGCCTGAATACCGTCCATAACCGGCATGGTAATATCAAGAGTAACAATGTCTGCCTTATTGTTCTTATAAGCTTCGACAGCCTCAGCGCCATTTGTGGATTCGCCGATTACAGAGTAACCTACATCTTCAAGGATATTCTTTAACATGGTTCTGGACATCTTGGAATCATCAACAACAAGGACAGTACCCATAGAGTCAGGTTTTGCTTCATATACTTTGGTTACATTGGTTGTAAAGGTAAATGGAATCTGTCCCATATCCATTTCCGCATTCACAGAGATAATCAGATTGATTTTGTGATTTTCTACGTAAATAGGTAAAATATAGAAATCACCCTTAACAGTCTGATCTTTATAAGCAAAAACAGGTTCCATGTCCATGTGGATTTCCTTTTTGCTAAGTTCAGAGGCGAATAATCCGCTATTTACATTGATGAATTCACTAATGGCATCAATAGCATCTTCACCAGTCTCTTCATGAGTAATTCCAGAGAAATTAGAAGCCATAAGAGCAAAAGCATCGTCATCCTCATTTTCAGCTAATGCCAGACAGATGGTATCTTTGCCAACTGTTTTCTGTCCTGCAAGATAGCGATAGTCGAGGGAATCTGCATGTTTGATTTTGCCGATATAGAAATCTCTTGTAATAAAACGGTTGATATTTCTGACAACCAGACTTGCTAAATCGGTTACATATGGTTTTGCGGAAAATGCAAAAATGGGAACCAGAGAATCTAAATCATCATTTTTCAATGCATCCATATCACTGTCTGAGAACCCTTTTTCTTTCTGGAAGGCAGAAAGTGTTTTCTCTAAAACAGTGGCAGTCATTTTACTGGATTCCATTAATACCTGAATGAACTGCATATAAGGATTGCCTTGTTTTTTTAACAGACCATCAACCTGCTCAGCAGTCAAAAATTCTTTATCAACAGCAATGTCACCAAAACGCATGTCATACTGCATCTGCATTTTATTAATAGATTCTACTTCTTCCTCTGTTAACAGACCATCCGCGATGGCAATAGTACCTAATTTGACTCTGACAGCCATTTGCTGTTCGATGGCTGCCTTGTAATCCTCGACTGTGATAATTTCCTTTTCCACAAGATAATTTCCAAATAACTGACTAAACATAGAATTGCCTCCTGCACATTTTTTTCATAATAGGTAACTGTTTTGAGTCAATTGCGTATCATTGACTCTAATAATAAAATTATATAATAATTTGCACAAAAAAATCTACTATTTTAAATAAATGAATAAATAAAACTGATAACAAAACAGCGCAAATAAAATTTTTAGTCAATAATTAACACGAGTAAAGGAAAAATATTGCTTAATTTAGCCAAATTATAATCACTGGGAGAAAAAGAATTGTAAGTTTTGATAAGATAAAGTATGCTAGTAGTATTGAAAAATCGCGTTTGGTTTCCAACGCAGTATATAGATGAAAGGATGCAAAATTATGGAAAATCAGGAAAAGCAACATAAACGTCGTGTGCGTTATTCAGGAACACATCCAAAGAGTTATAAGGAAAAATATAAGGAGCACAATCCGGAAAAATATGCAGATACCATTGAAAGAGTTATCCAGAAAGGTGGAACTCCCGCAGGTATGCATATTTCTATCATGGTTCAGGAGATTTTAGACTTTTTACAGATTAAGCCAGGTCAGACAGGGCTGGACGCAACATTAGGGTATGGCGGACATACGAAGGCGATGCTGCAATGCTTAGAAGGTCAGGGACACATCTATGCACTGGATGTGGATCCGATAGAATCCGCTAAGACCAAGGAACGTCTGGAAAAACAGGGATTCGGAGAAGAAATCTTAACGGTTCGATTACAGAACTTTGCAGACATTGATTTAGTTACCAAGGAAACAGGGAAGAAATTTGATTTTATTTTGGCAGATTTGGGCGTATCCTCGATGCAGATTGATAATCCTGACAGAGGCTTTTCCTATAAAGTAGAAGGACCTCTTGATCTGCGAATGAATCCGCTGAAGGGAACAAGTGCAGCTGAGCGCTTGAAGGAAGTGACAGAGGAAGAACTGGCTGGAATGCTGATGGAAAATGCAGATGAGCCTTATGCGGAAGAGATTGCTGCTACCGTTATGAAATGGTTTAAGAAAGGCAAAGTAATTGAAACCACGAAGCAGATGAAAGAAGTCATTGAAGAAGCACTTGTTTATGTGCCAAAAGCAGAACGTGAAGAGGCTGTGAAGAAGTCATGTGCAAGAACTTTTCAGGCGCTTCGAATCGATGTAAACAGTGAGTTTGAAGTATTGTATGCCTTTTTAGAGAAACTCCCGGATGTTCTGGCACCAAATGGAAGAGTTGCGATTCTGACCTTCCATTCAGGAGAAGACCGTCTGGTAAAACGTTCTTTTAAGCAGTTGCGTGATGCAGGAATCTATAGTGAAATCTGTAAGGATGTCATTCGACCATCGGCAGAAGAATGTGTAAGAAACAGCAGGGCGAAGAGTACGAAGATGCGCTGGGCGGTCAGGGCGTAAAATTGCTATTCAGGAAGCGATTTATACAATGGATATTCCGAAGTTGCAGAATAAACTGGAGATATAAGTTTTCACGATGCAGCAAACGAGACATTCTATCACGGTTTGATATTAGGTCTTTGTGCAATGCTGGATAATCAGTATCATGCAGAGATGAACGCGCAGGGTGTGAAGGAGATTTTGTAGTATGGGATTGCATTCTTCGGGAAGAGTGCGAGTGTCAAAGCTGAGGTTAGAAAAAGTTAAGTTTGTGAAAGGAGAGAGTTCTATGTTACCAACAATAAACGTAAAAGAAACCGGAGCGAATCTTCGTCGAATTATGGACAAGCGAGGAATCACGGCAAAAGATGTACAAAAATATTTAAACCTTGCTAGTGTGCAGAGTGTGTACTATTGGTGGAATGGAACAAATATGCCTACAATTGATAATCTATATGCGTTAAGTCAACTACTTCGCGTTCCGATAGATGAAATTGTGTGTGGTAATGGTAAAGTAATTTTACCGAAGCCAATAGTGCTAGGGACACCTTACGAAAGAAGATTATATACTTACTACAAAAGATTATATGAGATGCAAGCAGCATAAAATTTAAGTACAACTTGAATGACAAAAGAACATACCTCCTACAAAATGGAATTATACATTTTGTAGGAGAAATTTTTATGCGTGTAATTAGAGTTGGTGGAAAGTATTCCATAGCAAGTGGAGAAGTTGAGACATATGATTTACTGCCTGTACAGACCTATGTGACAATGTATAACGATAGGGATGGATTTTATTTAACAGAGCATCCAAATATTGAAGTGCAGGAGAAAGTGTACGGAGTGCACGAGAGGTATGTCATGCTTGATTATAGTGATTTTGAAGATGATGACGAGAAGACGGAAAAATCGGATGTGCTATATCTGATTTTTGTAAAATGCATGGAAGAGAGGTTGCACTATGTGGTCTAAGAAAATGTATCCGTTGGAGTTATCAAAGAGTAACCCGTGGCTATGCGGATTGTGATAAATGGGATATGTATACCTTTTTACAGATTTTAATTCCCGAGATGCTTCAGGACATGAGAGACAACCGTCATGGTTCACCGAGTTATTTGGGAGAAAATTATACGAACGCAGATGGGATTCTGGTGAATGATACATGCCATGATGAGTGGGATAAGATTTTAAACTACATGATATTTCTGTGGAGAGAATCCGCAGAAGATACATGTACGCGAAAGAATCCATATGAGGAGGAGTACCATAAGGCAAGTGAGGAGTTTAGAGAAAAATATGGACTATTAGGTGAAAAATTACAGACGCAAGAAGAACTAGAGGAAAATCGGAAACGTGGTGGCGGTGGAACAATTCATTTCATGAGTGAACTGCCAGAATATAAGGAAATATCGGACAAGTATCATGAAGAAGAACTTAAACTAGATGCATATAGGCAGGAATGTAAGAATGAGGCAATGGATAGTGAAGGAACAATGACGAGAAAAATATTTCAAAATGCATCGTCAAATCGCCTTAGATTTTCCTGTTAGGTAGTGGAAGGGGAGAAAATAGAAATTTTCTCGTTCAAATTTTACCTTTCTGTAATTGGGAGGAGTGTAGGGGTGAGGTTGTAACTTTTCCCGTCTATGAAAGAAAAATGAAAAAATCTCGGACACTTTGAAAAATTGTGTCCAGAGAATAGTGAAAGGAGTTGATGTATATGTCCTATGACAGATTGCCGCCGGGGTTAAAGGAAGAAACTACATTCTGCCTTTATAAATTAGAACCGGGAAAAGACGGCAATTCTGATTTGGATAGGTTAATGAATGTAGCTGACGGCACAATGACGGTTTGTGAATTGGTAGACCGATACCTTAAAACCAAAACAGGAGTAAGGCAGAGTACCAGAGCCGGATATGTGACGGTGCAGAGAATTTTGGCAAAGGAGCCTTTTGGACAGAAGAAAATCAGAACTGTGAAAACTTCCGATGCAAAGTTGTTTTTAATAAAGTTGCAACAGGAGGACGACAAGAGTTACAGTTCCATTCATACCATAAGGGGAGTACTTAGACCAGCTTTTCAGATGGCGGTGGATGATGATATTTTGGTTAAAAATCCATTTGGATTCCAGCTTGCAGGAGTGGTGGTAAATGACAGTGTTACCAGAGAGGCAATCAGTAGAGAGCAGATGCGTAAGTTCTTAAAGTTTGTGCATGATGATGTTTGTTACTGTAAGTATTACGAAGTGGTGTACATTCTCTTTCACACGGGGATGCGTATTTCGGAATTTTGTGGTCTGACACTTAAGGACATCGACCTTGAGAACAGAACAGTAAACATCGACCATCAACTACAGAGAACTTGTGATATGAGGTACATCATTGAAGAAACTAAGACGGAGGCGGGAAAGAGGAAAATTCCGATAACCGAGGATGTGGTACAGATGTTTCAAGCCATCATTGAGGACAGGGAACCGCCGAAGCTGGAAAAGGTGATTGATGGTTATACCGGATTTCTTTTCTACGATGATGATGGCAATCCTTTGGTGGCAATGCACTGGCAGCATAGGTTCAATCGAATGGTTGGCAGGTACAACGATATTTACAGAGTGCAGATGCCAAACATCACTCCTCATGTATGCCGTCACACTTATTGCTCGAATATGGCAAAATCGGGAATGAATCCAAAGACCTTGCAGTACCTCATGGGACATTCAGACATTAGTGTTACGATGAACGTGTACACACATATCAGTTTCGATGACGCAGAGGAAGAACTGAAACGGATGGAAGAGTTTAGAAAAGCGCAGGCAGAGATAGAAAAGAAAAATGATGCAAAAGCGGTATCACAGAAAATGTTTAAAGTAGTGTAGTATTGCTATACGGCAGAAACGCTCCGGGGTTACTGGGGCGTTTTTTCTATGGAAAAATAATGAGGGTGACGATATAATATAGATACTAATAGTTTCACTAAGGAAAAGAAATGAGGTATTTGATATGGGAATTGAGACTGTTGCTGGAAAAGCTGCCTTAGAGTTGGTTCAAAATGAAAATGTATTAAATAAAACAGTAGGGGCTTTAGGAATGTTATTCCCTTATGCCGGAATAACGAAAAAAGCTGTTGATATGTATATTGCTGAAATTGAAAAATCGGATATGTCAATAGATGCGAAAATGTATGCTATGATGAACGCAAAAAAGCAACTTAAGAAGATGAAAAATCAGAAACAAATTGCAGAGATTGCAATGCAGAATGCAAAAGAGGAAACAAGTTTTGCGAGTGACTGTGGTGTGAATGAAGAGTGGCTAGAGCGTTTTATGGATTCGGCATCTTATGTGTCAGATGAAAATATTCAACTTATATGGGGTAAAATTTTAAGTAATGAGTTTGATAATCCTGGAACTACTCCACCTAATATGATAAGAATATTATCAGAAATGACACCTACATATGCTAAGGCCTTTAGACAATTATGCAGTATGAGATTTCTGCTTGTTTCGATCTCGGAAAATGAAGAAATAACGGGAGCATATTGGAAGACGGCAGTTCCATATAATGAATTAATGGGTGAATTGGGAATTTCTTTCCAAGTAATTAATGAGTTGGAAACACTCGGAGTGATAAAGTTCGACTCAGTTGCGGGGTATATTACAACAGGAATAAAAGATAAAAAAGTGCTTCTTTGTGTAAATGGAAAAACGATGGAAATAACTCAGCATGAAAGCGGGAATGTTCCAATTGGAGATGTGATTTTGACATCTGCGGGTGAAACTCTTAAAAATATAACAACGATTGAAGAAATTCAAGGGTATGATGAGGCTATAAAAAAATATATGTGTTCCAAAGGTGTTATATTTAGTGATGAGGAGCATTACCAAGTTGTTGTAACAGGTGATAGATTTCAAGTTAAAAAGAAAAAGGCTTAATGAAAGAGTGTGTTCTTTATGCGAATTTTAAGTATTAATATAAATGACTTTGGTGGTTTGGAAAATCATTTAATGGAGCATAAAATATTCAATGCATGGCTTGGTAGAGAATGTATTGATTGGAAATTCTGGAGCACTATTGATAAAGAAGAAGTTTTCAATAAATTTCTTAAATATATTAAGGATAAGCAACCAGATGTTTTGATTGTTAACGAAATGATTGTTAGTCCGCTAGAAAGAATAGATTTTATAGCAAAAATAAAAGAGATAGGTTTTTCTGCTTTTGATGAAACAATACCAAGCGGAAAATATTCATTTACTATGATGTTTTATAAAAATGTGAAATGTTCGTTATTAACATCTCCGAACAGTGGGTATCGCGAAAACAGGTCGATTTTGTATTTGGTTGAGGGGATTCGGATTAATGGAACACATTTTCCGCAAGAGAGTGATATAAAGTTTTTGAATTCTGTTGAACAGTTTTGTAAGACGAGGAAAAATGATAAAGTAATAATCATAGGAGACTTAAATGCAAATGATGTTTCACGAGGTAATAAACAATTAGTAGAGAGTTTGACAGCACATGGATACAAAGATGTATGGGTCCAAATGGGAAATCCGGTTGATACGGCAACTGAAGCAAGATATAGAGGTAGATTGGACTATGCACTCGCTTCGGAAGTGATTTATGAATTTATTTCAAATATTGAAATAGACTCTATGCCGATGGAGTGTGGAATGACAGACCATGCTGCAGTTATTCTTGATGTAAATATATAGGTTTTCTTAGTAGTAGGACTTCCCCTTTTACTACCATTTCTACTACTAACAGGTAGTCACAACTTGCTAAATTATGCTATAATTTGCCTATCTGACAACCAAACAACAATTTAACCATAACCCCGGAATATCCCACAAAATACGGCATTTCCGGGCAAAAAGGAGCAAACAATTACTATGATAAAAGTTTTATTCATCTGCCACGGCAATATATTAACATAGAGGCGGGAAGTGTTGAAAATACTTAAGCATAGAGGGATTGAGATAAGAATTTACAACTGATTTACAACGATTTTTTAAGGAAAAAGAGCCTTCGATACGGTAAAGGGTATGAAGTTTAAATGTTGACAATATGTGATATATGCCATATTCTATAAATAGAAGAGGAATACAATATAAATGGATAAATTTACGGTTGAATTTTATGAAAAAGCGAATGGAGAAATACCAGTAGAGGAATTTTTGCTTAGTCTTGATAAGAAGATGCGAGCTAAGCTACTTGGAATTCTTGAGATTTTGCAGGAGAAAGGAAATCAATTAAGAGAGCCATATAGTAAGCATCTTGATGATGGAATTTTTGAAATTCGTGGTAAAGTAGGTAGCGATATTTCAAGAGTATTATATTTTTTCTATTATGCAGGAAAAATAGTAATGACAAACGGATTTGTGAAAAAGACACAAAAGACACCAAAATCAGAGATTGAAACAGCAAAAAAGTATAGGAAAGATTATATAGAAAGGTGTGAGAAGAATGAGAACGCTAGATGATTTCTTAGCAGAACAGTTACAGGATGAAGAATTCAAAAAAGAATATGAAAATTTACAACCGGAATTTGATATTATTAGAGCAATGGTAGATGCAAGAACTTCTCAGAATCTGACACAAAAGCAGTTGGCTGAGCGCACAGGCATTAATCAGGCTGATATAAGTAAATTAGAGAATGGAACAAGAAATCCTTCCATTAATCTTTTAAAACGGTTAGCTGAAGGCATGGATATGGTTCTTAAGATTGAATTTGTACCAAAACAGAAAGTATAGAAACGAAAACCTCATTAGATAGAGAGATTCTATCTGATGGGGTTTTGTTGTTTGTTAAGACAGTAATAAGAGTATAAAATTAGTTGTGAACAAAAATCCTAAAATTCGTTCTTAATACTAAAAGAATTGTGGTGGTATGATTAGGTTGTTCAGTAGCTATTGTATTAGTTGCATGTATATATAACCGGTAAATATAAGTATAAGTGTAAGAAAGCCAGAGAAAGTAATTAGATTTAGAGAAATATATAATTTAAGTAATAATGTGGAGAAAAAGAAAACAATGAATGATAAAATCAAACAAATAAAAAATGAAATAACCCAATTGCTATATGAAGAATATCCTGAAAAATATATAGAATATGTCTTTAATGGGAAAATAGAGGTTGATGATTTTGTGAAACAAGTGATTTTAGAATGTATCAAATATGCTTTTGATCATACTCAAGAAAAGCATTCTATCAGATATTTTTTGAAAACAAGTGGAAAATTATCTGATGATGAACGAATGAAGTATAGTCGTCTTATGTCTTTGGTACAAGAGTATAAAAGAAAAGAAATTGAAAATCTTAAATTATATGGCCTAAATGTGGATGATACAGTTGAAGACATGAATAGTATTGCTGATAAACTTCAAGGATATAACATTACGGAAATGAATTTCTTTGAAATAACAAATATTGATAAATTGGAATTGATAAAAGCTATTATTAATAGAAGATTGATGTTTGCAAAAAAGATATCTAATCAAAAATTCAAGGAAATAGCTATTCAGTATGATAAATTTGTACTTAGTCTAAAAGAAAATAGTTTGGATAATGATGAAAAAATGGTTTTTAATTCGCTTGCTTTTTTTACCATAGAATGGAAGTATGGTTTCAATTTCCTATACCGTTGTATAAATGAAATGGATTATATCAATGAAGAAGGTGTTGAGGCATTATACTTTAAAATAGGAATGCTTATAGGCTATAGATATTATATATCATTACTTGGAAATACGATTGCTACTGATAGTAGAATGGTAGGCTATCGTGAAAGTCTGATTAAGGAATTTTTGTTAAATTCGAAAATAGAAAATCAGTATTGCGAAATGCTTTCATTAGTAACTACATTTAAACAGAATGCTAAAATTTCAGGATTACCTATTAAAGAGTGGTTCATAGAAAATACCAATATAGGAGATTGGGCATCTTTTTTTAGAGAATATGATGTGTTTAAAGCGGCAGATTTTAATAAAGATTGGACAAATAAGCATATCCAGAATATGAGAAAGATTTGTGAAATAGTATTTCCAGAAAATGCAGAGAACAGATTTGATAGTGAAGAAGCATATTTTGATACAATGATGTCAGAAATCAAGGAAAATATGTTAGTAGAAAAATTCGATTGTTATATTGAAGAGTATACAAATAGTGAGAATAAGTTGTGTGCAAGATTGCGTGAAAAGAGAAGTAACAAGAGAATTGTATTGTGTAGTGGCTCTGATGAGAGGAATAATATGCTTCGGTTTCTTTCATTGGTAAAGAAAAATATTGAACTAATGCCAACTGTATTTGATAGGGATGGTGATGATATAGTTGCTGTGCAGGGCATTAAGCAAGCAGAAAATGATGAAAGTATCCAAATAAGTTTTGATGCAATAGGAGCAGGATGTTTCTTTGAATAAAAGGATAGCATATTCTTATATCCAAAAAAGAATAATAAAAAATGAAAGAAGGTATAAAAATGGAGATAATTAGAGTTGGTGGCTGGGTATTTTATGTCGATGAGGGGATTGTTAATTTTGATGAGCATAAAGTAGGGAAATGGATGTATTATTTTGATAATTATGAGTTTGTATCCAAGATATGTGAGGAAACTGTGAGAACATTTGTTGTAAGTGAGGCAAAACATAGTGATGCAGAAAAAGGAGTTGCTTGTTTTTACTTAAATAGTGATGATATAGAAGGGCATAAAAAAGTCTTGCAGTTTTTTTTAGACAATAATTTGATTCGCCGGACTAAGACGGGACGTTTATATAATATTTCATTTAAGTTGGATGATCAAACAAGAGCTGGAGAATATGGTAGTGATTTCAAGGCAGAAATAAAATTAGATACGTTTATTAATCTAGAAACAGGTGAATGGAAATTTATGTAATAAAGAGTAAAAGAATTGATATAGGTATGCAGATTATGTTTTTATTCAAAAAGATAATATTTTCCAAAGTTTCAGCAACAAAGTGCCAAAGTGTCAAAATGACACTTTGGAATGTACTTGAGAGGAGTTAGTTATCTTAAAACATATTGTGGAAGATTCTTGTGTGAAACAAAATGATTTGGCGAAGATAACTGGCAAATCGTTAAGTGCAATTAAGAGGATTATGGATGGGTTGCAAGAAAAAGGGTATGTTCGTAGAGTGAATGGAAAGTGGGAAGTTATGGTAGATGTATCTCAAAATAGAATGTAATTATATGATTGGAAATATATTTGAGTGCTGGTATTAAAGGTAAATATGATATAATCATTGCAGACGATACACAAGAGATTTTTTTGGGAGGTTTTAAAAATGAATTTATTTAAGAAATTTTTCCCTAAACAGAAAAAGTTCATAGAACTAAAAAGGGATGTGAATGAGGAAGAAAATTATGATGAAGAGGGTGAATGCTCTGAAACAATGAAAAAAATCATGAATTTACCAGAGTACGATGAACTTTCATGTTTACCACCTTTAGCTATCGTTTATCCTGACGAAGCTTATAAAAGATTAGAAAATTTAAAACGCAAAATTCCTGGTTATGCATATATATATTACGTTTGTGCAATAATGCAAATTAATACAATGAACATTTCAAAAGAAAGATTATTGAGTATGTTAGAAGGCTATAATAGAGATGATCTTATGACAGATTTTGAAAAACAGGAATTTGATAAGTTGCCACAAATGATTACAATATATAGAGGAACACCTAACTATGAGCAAGAAGTAGGTCTGTTCTGGAGTTTGGATAAAAAAATAGCGGAAAAATATACTAAAGGTTCAGGTAATGTGCAAACTAGAACAATTAATAAGGAACAGATTCTAGCGTACTTGTGTGAAAATACAGACGAACAAGAAATTTGGTATAAGGATTAATTTAAAAGATACCTAGATTTGTATATAGAAGAACTAACAAATTACAAAGAATATAATAATCTCTCGGAATTCTGAGTGATTATTCCCAGCACAGCTAGCAATGAACAT
>CAYUKO010000030.1:0-30403 GCA_964445375.1 uncultured Roseburia sp. | reverse complement strand
ATAGAATTAAATAAAAAATATATATGAACAAAAACGTTTATTACAAATTAAAGAAAAGTTGTATAAAGAGAAAATGTTTGATATAATGTAACAAAAAGACAGAGGGTGATACTTTGGTTATTAGAAAAAGATATCTTGATAAGGTAAAGCCATTTATCAATCAGGATATTATTAAAGTATTTGTGGGAGTACGAAGATCGGGAAAAACAGTATTGTTGTCACAGATTAAGAAGATATTGATAGAAGATGGAGTTTCGAAAGAGAATTTTATTGAAATTAATATGGAATCCATGAAATTTGCATCCATACGTAATGCAGAAAGTTTGTATGAATATGTGAATCAAAAGGTGAACAGTCTGGAAGGCAAAGTATATATTATGTTGGATGAGATACAGATGGTACAGGAATGGGAAAAGGCAATTAATTCTTTCCGTGTTGATTATGATTGTGATATTTATATTACAGGCTCGAACTCAAAGCTGCTCTCTGGTGAATTGGCAACGTTGCTTTCAGGCAGATATATACAGATGAAAGTCTACCCGTTTTCTTTGTCAGAGATGAAAGAGTTTCTGATGGAGCAAGGGACATTTCAATCAGATGAAAAGTTATTTGCGGACTATTTGAAATATGGTGGATTTCCGCAAAGATTTGTTTTGCAGGATGAGCAGGCGATAGAAGCATATTTACGTGATATCTATGAGGCAATTGTGATTAGAGATATTGTGGAAAGACATAACGTAAAAGATATTTCTATTTTAAAAAGAACATTGGAATTTCTGCTTGATAATATTGGAAATCCATTTTCGGGTAGAAATATCAGTGGGCGGCTTACTTCGGAAGGTATGAAGATTTCAACAGCTACTTTATTAAATTATGTTGATTATTTTAAAGAAGCCTTCATTTTGTTTAACGCAAGCAGATACGATATCAAGGGCAAAAATATTCTTGCATCCACAGAGAAATATTATGCAGTGGATGTGGGATTACGTAATATTGTTAAAAAGAGTGAATTGATAGATTCGAGTAAGCTGTTTGAGAATGTGATATATCTGGAAATGTTAAGCCGGGGATATGAGGTACAGGTTGGCAAACTGGATGAGCAGGAAATAGACTTTATATGTTATAAGGGAACAGAAAAACTATATATTCAGGTTGCATACTTGATTAACGAACACGATATGGAGCGGGAATTCGGCAATTTAGAGAAAGTAGCGGATAATTATCCCAAATATGTAATTAGTGGAGATTTGGTTGATTTAAGCAGAAATGGAATTATGCATAAGAATATTATCCAATTTCTATTGCAGGAGTAATCAAGGAATCCTTTATGGAAAACTTGACGAAGCAGATGATAAATGCTATTCTGTAGAGAGCAAAACAGGCTCTTATCCTGTATAGGATAGGAGCTTTCTATATTTTGGAGGTATAAAATGGGCAAGATTATTTTAACAGGTGACAGACCGACAGGAAGACTGCACGTAGGACATTATGCAGGCTCCTTAAAGAGAAGAGTAGAATTACAGAATTCAGGACAGTTTGAGAAGATTTTTATTATGATTGCGGATGCGCAGGCATTAACAGACAATGCAGATAATCCGGAAAAGGTAAGACAGAACGTAATCGAGGTAGCGTTAGATTATTTATCATGCGGACTTGATCCGGCAAAGTCTACCTTATTTATTCAGTCACAGATTGCAGAGCTTTGTGAGCTTTCCTTCTATTATATGAATCTGGTTACAGTGTCAAGATTACAGCGTAATCCGACCGTTAAGACAGAGATTCAGATGAGAAACTTTGAAACAAGCATTCCGGTTGGATTCTTTACCTATCCAATCAGTCAGGCGGCTGATATTACAGCATTTAAGGCAACGACAGTTCCAGTTGGAGAAGACCAGCTTCCAATGATTGAGCAGACTAAGGAAATCGTACATAAGTTTAACTCGGTATATGCTCCAGTATTAGTTGAGCCGGAAGTATTATTACCAGACAACAATGCATGTAAGAGACTTCCAGGTATTGATGGAAAGGCTAAGATGAGTAAGTCACTTGGCAACTGTATCTACCTTGCAGATAGTGCAGATGAAGTAAGAACGAAGGTTATGAGCATGTATACAGACCCTCTTCACTTACAGGTTAGTGATCCGGGACATATTGAAGGTAACACCGTATTTACTTATCTGGATGCATTTAGCAAGCCTGAACATTTTGAAAGATACTTACCTGACTATGCCAATCTTGATGAGCTGAAGGCTCATTATACAAGAGGCGGATTAGGTGATGTAAAGGTTAAGAAGTTCCTCAACAATGTATTACAGGAGGAATTAGAGCCAATCAGAAACAGAAGAGCAGAATATGAGAAGGATATTCCTGAAATCTACAATATCTTAAAGAAGGGAAGCGAGGAAGCAAGAGAAGTTGCTGCACAGACACTTTCCGAGGTTAAGAGTGCCATGAGAATTAATTACTTTGATGATGCTGAGCTGATAAAAGCACAGAGCGAGAAGTATGAGAAATAAGATAAAGTAGTAAAAAATAAGCCCATTGACAAAAAGAAAATTGTCAGTGGGCTTTTTACTATGATTTATGGTCTTTGACCGAGTCCGCCTTCCAGGGTGAGCGTTTCTCCGGTCATGTATTTGAAATCAGGAGAAGCTAACTGCACACAGACACGGCCGATTTCAAGCTCTGCATCGCCAAAGTGTCCTGCTGGAGGTGTGTGTACGTTCTTTTCAAAGGCATCCGGATAAGCATTCTGGAACTGTTCAAGCTGTGAAGTCCATGCAAGAGGACATACGATATTGACATTGATATCGTCTTTTGCCCATTCGGTAGCTGCAACTCGGGTGAGTCCACGAATTCCTTCCTTGGCAGCAGCGTAAGCACACTGGCCAAAGTTGCCAAAGAGTCCGGCACCGGAAGCGAAGTTGATGACACTTCCTTTGGTCTTTGCAAGATGTGGATAGCATGCCTTCATATAATAAAATGCGGCATAGAGGCCTGAATACATTGCCAGATTAAATTGTTCTGTTGTGTGGTCGGCAAGTGTGACGCCGGAAGCAGAAGCCTGGGCATTGTTGATTAAAACATCAATTCGTCCAAAGGTTTCGATGGTCTTCTCGATAACTTGATTTACCACAGCTTCGTTGTCGGCACCGGCATTGACATCTGCCTGAACAGTTAATACATGAATGTTATATAAACGCTCCAATTCTTCTTTGGCAGCATTTAATTTTTCTACATTACGTCCGGTAATGACTAGATTTGCGCCTTCTTTGGCATAAGCGGTAGCGATGCCGTATCCAATGGAACCACATCTTCCGTCACTTAAAACGGCACGCCCTGCGCCTGTAATAATTGCTGTCTTTCCTGTTAAAAATCCCATAGCTGTCACTCCTTCAATATATTTTTGTTAAGCATTATTATAATGGATAAAATAAAGTTTGACAATAGTATGTTAACTAGGATAAAAAATTAACAATTGTCAAAGAAAGTCGAAAAATGTCTGATGGTCGAAAAGAAACGATATTGAATTATTTTTGAATAGTTCTTTTCGTTAAGGAGAAAATGAGTATAGATATATGTTTTAATTCGGCGGTAGTGACAAGGAGGAAGATGATGGGCGAGAATCAGTCAATAGGAAAGGCAAGCATTGCTTTTGGTAATCCTGTTTTAATAAAAGGAAGTGGTTCTGTTGTAGGACAGAATGAAGGAAGTGGTCCACTCGGACAGTATTTTGATAAAGTAGGCAATGATAAGAATGATATGTTTGGTGCGGATTCATGGGAAAAGGCAGAAAGTGCGTTGCAAAGTGAAGCGATTGCATTAACGCTGGAAAAAACAGGATTAGAGGCAAAGGATGTTCGCTATCTTTTTGCCGGTGATTTGCTTGGACAGTCGATAGCAAGTTCTTTTGGCGTTTTGGATTATCAGATTCCGCTTTTTGGTTTATTTGGAGCCTGCTCTACCTGTGGAGAGTCACTTTGTCTTGGTAGTATGGCGGTCGCGGCTGGATATGCAGATACGGTATTGTGTCTGACGTCAAGCCACTATGCGAGTGCGCAGAAGGAATTCCGTTTTCCGTTGGAATACGGGGGGCAGCGACCGTTATATGCATCATGGACTGTGACAGGAAGTGCAGGTTTCATTTTGCAGTCTTCGATTCTTACGAGTAAGGCGAAGGCTGCAAAAGATAATTATAAGTGTAAGATAGGAATTACCGGAGTGACACCGGGCAAAATTGTAGATTATGGAATTAAGGATTCTTTTAATATGGGATGTGCCATGGCACCGGCAGCGGCGGATTTGATTTATACCAACTTTTCCGATTTTGGACGTTCGGCAAAGGATTATGATGCAATTATTACCGGCGATTTGGGGAATGTAGGAAAAGAGGCTCTTTTTACGCTGCTAGAAGAAAAGAAGATAGACATCAGCGACCGCTATTATGATTGTGGTCTGTTGATGTATGATACAGAGAAACAGGATGTTCATGCGGGAGGAAGTGGCTGCGGCTGTGCAGCAACCGTTCTATCTGCGTATCTTTTGAAGAAAATCGAAAATGGAGAGTGGAAGCGTATTCTCTTTCTGCCAACAGGAGCGTTGTTGAATAAAACAAGCTTTAATGAGGGGCAGAATGTACCAGGAATCTCACATGGTGTGGTAATAGAGGCGATTGTGTAGCATTACAGAGTAAAAAATATTATTTTTAGGCAGGATTTTTAAAGGTTCTGCCTTTTTTTATACGTGTGCAGAGATTAAAAAAGATTTAAAGTAAAAGTTAAAAAATTGCTCTTTTGCACAAAGGATTTCTATGTTTTTGCTATTTTCGCCTAGCTAAAAATGACAAATTTAGCTTGTTTTGTTTAATATTGATAATAAAAATGAACAAATAATGGTTAAAATATCTATTGTTTTAATGTTAAAATTAAGTTAAATTATTGTTAACATAAAAGTAAAAACTTGCCGGCAAATCTTTTATGTGAAAACCAATAATCTTTTTTAGCAGAAATATTTTTGGAGGTAATCTATGAGAAAGAAACTCAAAAGCGTTCTATCATTTTTAGTTGGGACAGCAGCACTCGTATCCATGAGCTTTGGATTTACGGGTCAGACAGTAAACGCCGCGGGTAATGACAGCATCTACAGTGAGGTAATTGAATTCGAGGATGCAAACAAATATGAGCAGAATGGAAGCAATTACATTGATTCATCCATGTTTTCCGGATATTCCGGAAGCGGATATCTTTATCTGGTATCTGGCTGGGGAGAGGTTAATTTTACCGTACCTCAGGATGGAGAGTACAAGTTAACAATCGCAACCAATGCAGATTCTTATAAAGAGAACTGGTTATATCTTGATGACAACGGAGCAGGAACTCTTCAGACATCAGGAAACAACTGGGGGACTTATACCGTAACATCTTATCTTTCAGCAGGAACACACAAGTTTGGTGTATCTTCAAGCTGGGGATATACGGCACTGGACTATGTAAAGGTTGAATCAACATTCACAGTAAGTGATGATTCTTCTAGTGATTCAGACAGTTCAGACAGTTCTGACAGCAGTGATAATGATAACAATAATAATCAGGATGACAGCAGTCAGGGCAATGACAGCAATACTGGAAATTCTGGTAATACCAGCACTTCTTCTTCCAGATATGAATTTGAAAGTGCTAATCTCTATGAGCAGAATGGCCAGAATAAAGTAGACAGCTATTTCTCAGGTTACTCAGGAAACGGATATCTTTATCTTGTTTCCGGCTGGGGTGAAGTAAACTTTAATATTGAACAGGCAGGAGACTATAAGATTACGATTGTAACCAATGCAGATTCTTACAAAGAGAATTATCTGTATCTGGATGATAATGGAGCAGGAACGCTTCAGACATCAGGTAATCAGTGGGAATCCTATACAGTAACATCTTATTTATCAGCAGGCTCACATAAGTTTGGTGTATCTACAGGGTGGGGATATACAGCACTTGACTATGTGACTGTTGAGGCTGTATCAGGAAGCTCATCATCTACTGGCGGAATGTATACAGATGGTACAAAGCTTTACACTGCAAATGGCAATGAATTTGTTATGAGAGGTGTAAACGTTGCTCATGCATGGTATACAGATTATACACAGACATCTATTAATGCGTGTGCAAATCTTGGTGCAAACTGTGTTCGTGTTGTATTAGCAGATGGTCAGCAGTATACAAAAACTTCTGCATCAGAAGTTTCCAATATTATTTCATGGTGTAAGTCAAATGGTCTTATCTGTATATTAGAAATTCATGATGCAACAGGTAGTGACAGTACATCAGATTTAAACAATGCAGTAAATTACTGGATTGAAATCAAAGACATTTTAAATGCAAATACAGATTATGTTATCGTAAATATTGCAAATGAATGGTATGGTACATGGGACGGTGCCGCATGGGCAAGCGGATATAAGAGTGCAATCCAGTCGCTTCGTAACGCAGGTATCAAGAATGTATTAATGGTTGATTGTGCAGGTTGGGGACAGTATCCTGATTCTATCAAGTATTATGGTAGTGAAGTACTGAGTGCTGATAGCCAGGGTGATACGATGTTCTCTATCCACATGTATGAATATGCAGGTGGTGATGCATCTACCGTAAAGTCTAACATTGATAACGCTCTTGCAGTTGGAGCACCATTAGTAATTGGTGAATTCGGTTGTAAGCATACAAATGGTGATGTTGATGAATATACCATTATGAGCTACTGCCAGGAAAGAGGCGCAGGATACATGGGATGGTCATGGAAAGGCAATGGTGATACATGGGCATACTTAGATCTTTCTAACACATGGGATGGTTCAAGTCTCACAAGCTGGGGAGATACATTATTCAACAGTACATACGGTATCAAGAATACAGCGAAAAAGGCATACTAATTAAAGATACTTTAAAGCAGTGTGAAAACGAATGCTGCATCCGTGGTGAAAATCGCGGATGTGGCATTTTTTTTGTGTTTTTATCGACTTACAGGATGGATTTATCGAAAAACAATAAAAACATCTTGCAAAACAATATGTAAAATGCTATGGTATATATAGAGGAAAATACGAAGGAGGACTTTATGAAGAAGGAAATAGTGGTAATCATTACAAAGTATTTACTGGATTTTATGTATTTTGCTGGCATGATAGTAACCGTATCACTTCCATGGAGTATAAAGTGGCTTGGAGAATTCTTTGAGTATGAGAATTACTTAGAGAAGTATAGGGAAGTAGTTATTCTTTACTTTATACTTGGGATTTTGGCAATACTTATCATTGGCGAATTGCGCAAGATATTTCGCACCGTATTGGCAGATGACTGTTTTGTGAAGGAGAATGTCATAAGTCTGCAGCGTATGGGAACCTATAGCTTTATCATTGCAGCGTTTTGTTTCGTCAGGACCTTGGTTTATCTGACGGTGGCAATGCCGACTCTGATTCTGGTATTTATGATCGCAGGATTGTTCAGTAAGGTATTGGCATGCGTATTTGATAAGGCAGTGGAATATAAGCAGGAGAATGATTTCACGATATAGAAAGAGGAATTACAATGTCAATTATGATAAATCTGGACGTAATGATGGCGAAGCGCAAAATAGGACTTACCGAGCTTGCGGGCAAGGTAGACATTACGCTTGCGAATCTGTCCATATTGAAAAATAATAAGGCAAAGGCAGTACGTTTATCCACACTCGATGCCATTTGCAAGGCTTTGGACTGTCAACCGGGAGATATTCTGGAGTATGTAGACGATGGCGAAGAGGAAGAGATAGAGAGCGATAAGTAGGAGTAATCTTTAGCCCTGTTCGTTCAACAGGAGAAATCAAGAAAAGAGGAACAATATGGATAATCAGTTAAATGGTCTGCCAATTCAGCAGGCTTGTGAAAGTGCGCCTAAAATTCAGGAGCAGCAGGTAACAGAGGAACAAAAAGAGGGAGCAGCAAGATTTAAAATATTATCAGTGGGTTGCTTTATTTATGCATTATTTTATACCTTTTGTCTATATCAGAATAAGTCGGGTATCACGTACCCTTTTCTCATAGGCGGAACCCTTTGCTTTTTGTTCTATTATTTCAAAAGGTTTGGGGCTACTGCCGCAAAAGACAGGAAGTTTTTGGTGGGAGCTATGCTTCTGCTAGGAATCCTTAATTGTACGACTGACTCTTGGGTGCTGATTTTCTTCAATCGCAAGATGATATTACTTCTCTTGGGAGTGCTGATTCTGGAGAGCTTTCATGACAGTATTCCATGGAAGCTGGGAAACTGGGGAAAAGCCTTGCTGCATCTTCTGTTTGGCAGTATTTCGCAGATTTTCAAACCGTTTGAGGATGGCTATTGGAGTCATAAGTTGCAGGAGAAGAAGCGTGAGGTTACACCGGAGAGCAAGGGGCGGAAACAGAAAATATTATATGCATTACTGGGAGTTGGTTTAAGTATCCCTGTGTTATTTTTTATTACATTACTGCTTGGCAGTGCAGATGAGCTTTTTTGGAAAATGATAAGCAATGTGTGGGATGTCGTATTGTCATGGAATCTGCCGGAATTTCTTACAAATGGAGATATTCCTAAAAGCTTGTGGATGACCTTATGCAGTTTTATGGGGATATATGGTCTGTTGACCTATAGCGGAAAACGAAAATACATAGAAAATGCAGTGAAGATAACAACCGTAGAATGGGAAGCAGTGGTTGCAATCGCTTTTCTTAGTTTGTTTGCTTTTGTTTATTGTCTGTTCTGCGGAATTCAGATTTTTGGTCTTTTTCTTGGTTGGATGACACTGCCGGAAGGTACTACCTATGCGAGCTATGCAAGAGAAGGATTCTTTCAGCTGTTATTAGTCTGTCTGTTTAATATTGGTATGGTGCTTTTCTTCCTTGGCTTTTTCCGGAAAAACAAGTGGCTGCAGGTATTATTGACGTTAATCTCGGTATGTACCTATATTATGGTAGCTTCCAGTGCATATCGTATGCTGCTCTACATTCATAGCTACCAGTTAACCTTTATGCGAGTATTGGTTTTATGGGCATTGATTATGATTGTTTTTGTTTTGGGAGGTGTGATTCGTTATATCTGGAAGCAGGAATTTGATTTATTCCGGTATCTGCTTACGACCGTAGTAATTGGTTATATTGCGTTTGCAGCCGTACATCCGGATTATTGGATTGCGAAGTATAATGTGAACCAGTTTGTGCAGGGTGAGGAGACCGATTTATGGTATCTGACGCAAAATCTGTCAACCGATGCGGCACCGGCTGTTTATGAATTGCTGGAAGAGGAACTGCCGCAGAAGCAGAAAACAAAAGTGATAGGAGATATGGCATACTATAGAGAAAGAATCAAGGAACAAGCAGAAGAGATGCATATTCGCAACTGGAATGTAAGCCGTGCCTATGCGGAATGGGTATGTAAAAAGAATTTATAACATATAATTGCAGAAAAAATATAAAAAATATCAAAAATAGGTATAATATTATAACAACTTTTGCCGATATACATTACATAGGGGATAGTTAACATAGAATACGGTCATAAAATGACTACATAAGTATTTGCTTATAAAGGCGTGCAGACAAGAGGGGGTCTGCACGATATATAAGGGAAAGGAGTAATGTATGGAGGTTAAAAGTGCTGGAGTAACATTACAGCTTAATACGGCGGCAATTGCGGTTGACAATATGGGTTCTGATGGGAATCAGCGTCAGCAGACAGGAAAGGTAGAAGCAGCAGAAATTGAGAAGAAACAGGAACAGGAAGAAGAAACTGTAAAAGTATCCATTTCAGCGGCAGGAATGCGCCAGAGCATGCGTCTGGAAAAGCTTGCAGCACAGCAGGAAGGAGAACTGGCAACAGCTTCAGAAATTGAAGAAATGATGAAGAAGATGGATGGTTTGTCAAGTCAGGTTATTAATGGCAACTTCTCCATGCAGGATCGACTCAATTTCCAGAGCGAAATTAAAACATTGACGAATGAACTGAATCGTCTGAATGGGGATGGAATCTCATTTACCAAATATGATAATAATCAGCTTTCCCAGAAAATTAATGATCTTACCAGAACAATCAATGAAGCGGCTGTTTATCATAGATCCGCAACAGCGTTATTCATGGTAAAGAATCAGCAAAAGGCAGGCATTGCCAGAACAAGACTCGACATTGCCATCTGATATTGATTAAAATCCGATATAACATTTTATCAGAGCCGGCTGTAAGAAGGGAAAAGTAATATTGATAAAAACCTGTTGTTCATGTAATAACGGGTTTTTTGCGCGTTTATCTTGACATTTTCCTTATCTTGAAGCATGATTGTTTAGAAAGAAGGATGTATATGCGTCAAATGGAATTTAAGATGGAACGTCCTGGCTTGATTAGTGAGGGTGACATGGTTACCGTTACAGAAGGCGTTCTGCCAAGTAATTACTATTACACAATTGATCCGTCTCTTGCCATGTCGGGAAATATCCCATTTCGTGAAAGGCTGCTTGCCAAAAGTGGAAGGGTATTGTCCGTCATCGAGAATGAACGGGGATTTTATGTAACAGTGGAATTTGAGTAACAGTTCAGCCATGCAGAAATAGTTGTGCAACATGGACGTGGAAGCTTGCTTACTAAGAACATGTTGTACAATTATTTCTATATGGCAGACGCCAGGCATGAAATAAGTTGTCGGCAATATCAAATGTATTTGTTGATTATGTATAGTTCGACAACTTATGAATGGCATGGCTGAAATGTTACGAATGTAAAAGTCATAAAAGGAGAGAAAGATTATGTTAAAGAAGATTAGTACAGAGAAGGCACCAGCAGCAATTGGACCATATTCACAGGCTGTTGTAGCAGGAGATTTTTTATTTGCATCAGGTCAGATTCCAATTAATCCGGAAACTGGTAATGTAGAAGCAGTTGGAATCGAAGCACAGGCTGAACAGTCCATGAAGAATGTTGGTGAGATATTAAAGGCAGCAGGAGTTTCTTATGATAATGTAGTAAAGACCACATGTTTCCTTGCTGAAATCGGTGATTTTGCAGCGTTTAACGAAGTATATGCAAAGTATTTTACTGAAAAGCCAGCAAGAAGCTGTGTTGCAGTAAAGGATCTTCCTAAGGGAGTTCTTTGTGAAGTAGAAGTAATTGCATATTTAAAATAGTAAGGAACAGAAATGAAAAATATAGTATTAATCGGTATGCCAGGTGCAGGCAAGAGTACGGTTGGTGTTGTACTTGCTAAGAAACTTGGTATGTCATTTATGGATTCCGATTTAGTGATTCAGGAGCAGGAAGGAAAGACACTGCATGAGATTATTGAAGAAAAAGGAACCGACGGTTTCCTGGTAGTAGAGGATCAGGTCAATGCAGGAATTAATCCGAAGAATACCGTAATTGCTACTGGTGGAAGTGTTATTTATGGAAAGAATGCCATGGCGCACTTAAGCGAAATCGGAACCGTATGTTATTTGAAGCTCTCTTATGAAAGTATTGATGAGCGTCTGGGTGATTTGGCACAGCGTGGTGTTGCATTAAAGGACGGACAGACTCTGATGGATCTGTATCAGGAGAGAACGCCGTTATATGAGAAATATGCCAATCTCGTAATTGATTGTGAGAATAAGAATATCCGCGAGGTTGTTGGCGAAATTGCCCATGTTATTGGAAAATAAAATTTTGTACATAAGAATCGAAATAATCCACATACTATCCTTGAATATAGGTGAATAACATATAGGAAAGGGATGTAAGAAATGGATTATATCAATGCTTTCTGGGTTGGAGGATTGATTTGTGCATTGTCACAGATACTTCTTGACCGGACGAAAATGCTACCAGGACGAGTCATGGTGTTGTTGGTATGTTTAGGTGCAGTAATCAGCTTCTTTGGCTGGTATGAACCACTTACAGATTACGCAGGTGCCGGAGCGAGCGTTCCACTTCTTGGGTATGGGAATATCCTGATGAAAGGAATTAAGGAAGCAGTAGATAAGGATGGATTTATAGGGCTGTTTAAAGGCGGATTTACCAATGGAGCAGTAGGTTGTTCTGCGGCGCTGATTTTTGGTTATTTAGCCAGTCTGATTTTTAAATCTAAAGTTAAAAAGGCATAAAAAAACCATTACCGGTTATGTTATATAGTAGCTGGTAATGGTTTTCTTTTTTATGATAGTTATACTTCTTCAAAGTCTATTTGCATATTTGCAAAGAACTGGCGAATATATTTATCCCATACCGCATCCGTTGTTTTATCCATTAAGAAGGTGGTAAAGGATGTTCCTGTCACGCAGGTTACATGACCATTATCATATCGGATATTGAGTACAAGAGAACGAATCAGGTTAGCATCTACTTCGCAATCTGGCTGTGCAGCAAGAGAAGCAATCAGTGCCGGAGAGGCATGCAGAATGACACGGAAGGAAACAGGAGTCTTTTTTCCTTTGATAAGCTGAAAACAAATAGGGCGGATATCTTTCCAAAGGGAAAATTCGGGAAGTCCCTGATCCATGTTAGTGATTTCTTCGGAATTAAAAAAATCCTTTACGATATGACCGTCAATGTGAAAGGTGTTAAAGGTGGTGATGGAAGCCTCGTCTACCAGAAAGGCATCAAACTGCTCGGAAACAAGCAATGTATTCATAATACTTTTTGTATTTTTTATTTGTAATGCAATCATAAAATGCTCCTTTTATGCATAGTCTTTATTTTTGAGATATGTCTAGTATATAATGAAAAATGGCAGGATGTAAATTAGTTTCGAGGATTTTACATAAAGCTCTTTTCAAACGTATTCTAATATGTTAACATATTACGTAGTAATAAAAACTACATAAAATAGTAAAAAATAATTCGAGAGGTATTGTGAATGAGCTATAAAATCGTAGTAGACAGTTGTTGTGAATTACCTGAGGAATTGAAAAAAGATTCAAGGTTTGAGATAGTACCATTAACATTAATTGTTGGAGATGTATATGAAAAAGAGGATGATGAGAATTTTAATCAAAAGGAATTCTTGGAAATCGTAGCAAACAGTCCGGTTTGCCCTAAGTCAGCATGTCCTTCTCCAGAACGTTATATGCAGGCATATCAGACAGAAGCAGAGCGTGTATATGTCGTAACTTTATCTTCACATTTAAGCGGAAGTTATAATAGTGCCGTCCTTGGCAAGAATCTATACCATGAGAACGTTGGAGAAAAGAATATCTATGTGGTTGATTCTAAGTCTGCTTCCTGTGGAGAAACACAGATTGCGTTTAAGCTTGTGGAGTTAGAAGAACAAGGCCTTTCTTTTGAGGAAATTACAGAGAAAATCGAAGAGTTTGTAAAAGGCATGAATACGTATTTTGTATTGGATAATCTGGATACATTAAGAAAGAACGGAAGATTATCCGGTGTAAAGGCACTCGTTGCTTCAACCTTAAGTATTAAGCCGGTCATGGGAGCAGAAGATGGCAATATCGTTCAACGCGGACAATCTGTTGGAATTAAGAAAGCGCTTGCTAAAATGGCAGATTATGTGGTAAAGGAAGCAGTAGAACCAGAGAAGAAGAATCTCATGATTACACACTGTAATGCGCCGGAAAGAGCACAGAGTGTAAAGGAGCAGATTGAATCCAAGGTGAAATTTAAGAACATTCTCATTATGGATACCGCAGGTTTGAGCAGTTTGTATGCAAATGATGGTGGAGTCATCGTAACTGTATAGAGAATAAGGAATATGCAGAAACAAAAACAACGTAGGTTTTATAGAGCCTACGTTGTTTTATGTTGAAATAATTCATCAATCTCATCTTTTAATGTTTTCAATTCTGAATATCGCACAGGTGGTATGTAAAATCTCCTATAATCCTGCATCATGACAGAGATGAGAGATATCGAAGAAACATACCGCATATTAATAATATGCTTCTTGGTTACTCTGTAAAATTCCCTATAAGGAAGGGTGAGAATCTGAAATTCACTGATATCACCAGACAGACTTAAGAACGAACCATCCTGTAAAGCAATTACATACTCGGAAAGATAGGGCATGCAATAATAAATATCATCCTTTGAAACATAATGAATTCCATCTTCGCAAGGAATAGGAATTGTTTCCACATTTCCATGAACATGAATATACCCAAGTTTTAACAGCTCAGGAAGAGGATCAGGGATATATGGCTTTTTCATATGTACAACCGTTTCAGGAAGATTGTCGAAAGTTGTGTAATCTATGGTGGAAGAATAGAGTATGATTGGTGCATCTGCGCGCATGTTGGACAGCTGCTGAATAATTTCATTGGCAACTGTCGGGGTAGAAGTCATATCCATGAAAATCATATCATACTTTAGCGGATTACGCAGGAAATGCTCCTTGTTACCATAAGAATCAACATACAGAATATCAGGTGTTCCTGCACGTTTATCAGATTCCCTGGAAAGTAAACGCTCTAAGTGCTTTCTGTCTGCGACATTATCGTCACAAATTGCGATATGCATAAAACCCATTCCTCCTAGATAATTGAAAATTGCAAAGGTGAACAGATAAGAACTATGACTACGGCAATCTGTAAGAGCAAAATAGCCGGCATGCCATATACAAAATACCAGTGTCTTGTTTTGTGATGAAATACCCGCATTCCAATAATGGAACCAATACTGCCGCCAATCAGGGCGACGATAAAAAGCGTGGATTCGGGAATGCGCCAAAGCTTCTTCACGGCACGTCTTTTATCGATCCCCATAATGGCAAAGCCAATCAGGTTCATCAATGCAAGATACCCTGCAATGATACCGATTACAATCATGTGTTTTTATCCTTTTTATGCATTTTAGCACGATTACTTGTTATTTTCAACTTCCTGAAGCTTCATAGCACGAACCTTGCATGATAAACCAAACAGGTTGATGAAGCCTTCTGCATCATGGTGGTCATAAAGGTCACCAGTTGTGAAGGAAGCGATGCTTTCATTATATAAAGAGTATGGGCTTGTTTCGCCAGCCTTGATGATGTTGCCCTTGTAAAGCTTGAACTTAACTTCACCAGTTACATATTCCTGAGTCTTCTCGATGAATGCCTGAATTGCTTCACGCTTAGGTGTGAACCACTTTCCTTCGTATACAACGTCAGCAAACTTGTTGCCCATTTCCTTCTTTAAGGTATATGTATCACGGTCAAGGATAAGCTCCTCTAACTGCTGATGAGCTTCCATAAGGATAGTTCCGCCAGGAGTCTCATATACACCACGGGACTTCATACCAACAACACGGTTCTCAACGATATCAACGATACCAATACCATGCTTTCCACCAAGCTTGTTGAGCTCACGGATGATGTCGGAAACCTTCATCTTCTTACCATTTACAGAAGTAGGAACACCCTTTTCGAATGTCATTGTTACATATTCGCCTTCTTCTGGAGCCTTTTCAGGAGTTGTTCCTAATACTAATAAGTGATCATAGTTTGGCTCGTTTGCAGGATCTTCAAGTTCAAGACCTTCATGGCTGATGTGCCAGATGTTACGGTCACGGCTGTAAGAAGAGTCAGCAGAGAATGGAAGGTCGATTCCATGAGCCTTGCAGTATTCGATTTCAGATTCACGGGAATCCATTGTCCACTTATCATTTCTCCAAGCAGCAATAATCTTGATGTCTGGAGCAAGAGCCTTGATACCTAATTCGAAACGAATCTGGTCATTTCCCTTACCAGTAGCACCGTGGCAGATTGCGGTAGCGCCTTCTTTTCTAGCGATTTCAACAAGTCTCTTAGCGATAAGAGGTCTTGCCATGGAAGTACCTAATAAATACTTGTTCTCATAAATTGCATTAGCCTGTACACATGGAACGATATATTCGTCACAGAATTCATCGATAACATTTTCGATATAAAGCTTTTCTGCACCACAGAATTTTGCTCTTTCTTCAAGACCATCAAGTTCTTCGTCCTGTCCACAGTCGATGCAGACACAAACTACTTCATAGTCGAAATTCTCCTTTAACCAAGGGATGATTGCGGTAGTATCAAGACCACCGGAATAAGCTAAGATAACTTTTTCTTTCATAATAAGTCCTCCTTATTTATATAGACGGTTTTTGTTCATGGAAATAATATACAACATTACAGCATATAAATCAAGTGAAAAATTATTCATTATATATTGACAAAACCTTTTAAAAATGCAAAAATAAATAAACTAAAATGAATAATATGCAAAAGTGAATGCATAAAAATACAATAATATTCAGAATAAAAAAGAAAGAGATGGAAACGGAAGGTAATTTTACATGAATCTTTGCAATATAACAAGGAAGGAACTAAATTGTTACAGAAAATAGTTGTATTTCCGCGAAGGTTATACTATGATGTAGGTTGGACTTGTTTTGAGTTATAGTAAAGTTATAATAATAAGAAGTAGTAAGTTGCAGATGTTTGGAAAGGCAAGGTAGTAAGATGGTAAGGGTAATGACAATCGAAGATTATGATCAGGTGCATGCTTTATGGATGAGAATAAAGGGCTTTGCAATCAGAAGCATTGATGATTCCAGAGAAGGTGTTGCCAGATTCCTTCGCAGAAACCCGACAACGAGTGTTGTTGCGGTAGAGGATGGAAAGATTGTTGGTGCTATTTTATGTGGCCATGATGGCAGACGAGGATGTCTGTATCATGTTTGTGTTGATCCGGAATATCGAAGACGCGGTATTGGTAAAGCTATGGTAGTCTTTTGTATGGAAGCATTGAAAAAAGAAGAAATCAATAAGGTATGTCTGATTGCTTTCACTGTAAACGATATTGGAAATGCTTTCTGGCATAAGGTCGGCTGGCTGGAACGTGAAGACTTGAATTATTATGATTTTGTTTTAAATACGGAGAACATTATAGAGTTTAATAAATAATAAAATAGGAAAGGATGGTAACCATATGAAGGTTATTAACGGTGGTGTAACCGCAGCAAAGGGATTTAAGGCAGCTTGTTGTGAAGCAAATATTAAATATAAAAACAGAACAGATATGGCAATGGTATATTCAGATAAGCCATGTGAGTGTGCAGGTACTTTTACAAGCAATGAGGTAAAGGCTGCATGTGTACAGTGGGATCAGAAAATCGTATATTCCGGTGAGCCTATGCAGGCGGTTGTTGTAAATTCAGGAATTGCCAATGCATGTACTGGAAAAGAGGGATTTGATGCCTGTGAAGCTACGGCAAAGGCTGTAGAGAAAGAATTAGGAGTTCCTTTTACGAATGTAGCTGTGGCATCTACTGGTGTCATTGGTATGCAGCTTCCGGTAGAGAAGCTGGTAAATGGCGTTGCTGCTATGAGCAAGACTCTGGATGAAAGCTTAGAGGCAGGAACAGCAGCAGCTAAGGCAATCATGACAACCGATACCATTCATAAGGAAGTAGCAGTTACTTTCGAAGTAGCAGGAAAGACAGTAACACTTGGAGGAATGAGCAAGGGTTCAGGAATGATTCACCCTAATATGTGTACCATGTTAGGCTTTTTGACAACAGACCTTGCAATTGAGAAGAGCTTATTACAGGAGGCTTTAAGCCAGGTAGTAAAAGATACCTTCAATATGATTACGGTTGATGGAGATACATCCACAAATGATACTCTTTTGATTATGGCAAACGGACTTGCTGAGAATGAAAAGATTACAACAAAGGGTGAAGAGTATCAGGCTTTCTTAGATGCTTTATTCTTTGTATGTGAATTCCTCGCGAAGAAAATGGCGGGTGATGGAGAAGGTGCAAGTAAGCTCTTTGAAGCAAAGGTTGTGAATGCAAAGAGCAAAGAAGATGCAAGAACTTTATCCAGAGCAATTGTAGCAAGTAACTTATCAAAGGCTGCCATTTATGGCTGTGATGCGAACTTTGGCCGTTTCCTGTGTGCAATGGGATATTCAGGAGCACAGTTTGATCAGAATGATGTAGAGTTGTTCTTTGAAAGCAAAGAGGGACGTTTGCAGGTATTTGATAAAGGTACTCCGATTGTGTTTGACGAAGAGGTAGCAACAAAGATACTTGGAGCACCTGAGGTTACCATTTTTGTAGATATGCATGAGGGAAGTGCAGAAGCTACCGCATGGGGCTGTGATTTGACTTACGATTACGTTAAGATTAATGCAGATTATAGATCATAATGTGAAAATGCATAAAGAATTTGTGTGTGACACAAATTCTCAGAAACAGAAAGGCAGGGATAAAAGATGAACAAAGATATGGATCAGGTTTTGGCAAAGGCAGAGGTATTGATTGAAGCATTACCATATATTCAGAAATTTAATAGAAGAATTATTGTTGTTAAGTATGGCGGAAGTGCTATGAGCAACGAAGAGTTACAGAAGAATGTTATTAAGGATGTTACCTTATTAAAGTTAGTTGGATTTAAGCCAATTATCGTACATGGTGGTGGTAAGGAAATCAGCCGCTGGGTAGGCAAGGTAGGTAAGGAAGCAAAGTTCATAAATGGTCTTCGTGTTACGGATGACGAGACTATGGAAATTGCAGAAATGGTATTAAATAAGGTAAATAAGAGCCTTGTTACTATGGTTCAGGAGCTTGGTGTAAAAGCTGTTGGTATCAGTGGTAAGGATGGCGGTCTTTTAAAGGTAGATAAGAAGTATTCTGACGGACAGGATATCGGTTTTGTAGGAGATATCAAAGAAGTAAATGCAAAGATTTTATACGATATGCTTGAGAATGATTTTCTTCCAATCGTTGCACCAATCGGTCTTGATGATAACTTCCAGACCTATAATATCAATGCGGATGATGCTGCATGTGCAATTGCAAAGGCAGTAGGAGCAGAAAAGCTTGCATTCTTAACGGATATTGAAGGTTTATATAAGGATATCAATGATAAGTCCAGCTTTATTTCCCGATTATCGGCTTCTCAGGCTGATAAGCTTATTGCAGATGGCTTTATCGGTGGTGGTATGCTTCCAAAGCTTACGAACTGTACCTCTGCAATCAAGAATGGTGTAAACCGAGTACATATTTTAGACGGACGTATTCCACATTGTCTGTTACTGGAAATCTTTACAAATAATGGTGTTGGTACTGCTATCATATCAGATGAAGAGATGGAGCATGAGCAGGAATAAATAGGAGATGAATATGATGAATATGAAAGAATATATTGATGAGGCAGAACGTGACCTGCTTCATACCTATAATCGTTACCAGATTGTTTGGGATAAGGGAGATGGCGTACATCTTTATGATATCGAAGGAAAGGAATATCTTGATTTCGTTTCCGGCATTGGCGTTTTTGCTTTAGGATACAATAATAAAGCATATAATGATGCGTTAAAGGCTCAGATTGACAAGATTACACATACATCCAATTATTACTATAATATTCCGGCAATCGAAGCTGCTAAGAAATTGAAGAAGGCTTCCGGCATGGATAGAGTATTCTATACAAACAGTGGTGCAGAGGCTGTAGAAGGCGCATTGAAGGCTGCTAAGAAATATGCTTTTTTACGTGATGGCAATACAGATCATGAGATTATTGCCTTAAATCATTCCTTCCATGGAAGAACCATCGGTGCACTTTCTGTAACAGGAAATGCGCATTACCGTGAAGCATTTGAGCCATTACTTCCAGGTATCAAGTATGCTGATATGAATGATTTTGAAAGCATTAAGGCGCAAGTGACAGATAAGACATGTGCAATCATCATGGAGACTGTACAGGGTGAGGGTGGAATCTATCCTGCAACACAGGAATTTTTACAGCAGGTAAGAGCGCTTTGTGATGAGAAGGATATTCTGCTTATTTTAGATGAGATTCAGTGTGGTATGGGAAGAACCGGAACCATGTTTGCATGGCAGCGTTATGGTATTAAGCCAGACATCATGACAAGTGCAAAAGCAATCGGCTGTGGCGTACCGGTAGGTGCATTTATGCTGACTGAGAAGGTGGCACAGAACTCTCTTACCAGTGGTGACCATGGTACAACGTATGGTGGAAATCCTCTTGCAGGTGCAGCAATTTCTAAGGTTCTTGACTTATTTGAAGAAGAAAAGATTCTGGATAACGTCAATGAAGTTGGTGGATATCTTGCTTCCAAACTTGATGAGATGGTGGAAAAATATGATTATATCAAAGCGCATAGAGGTGTAGGCTTATTACACGGTCTTGAGTGTAATGGACCGGTAGGAGAAATCATTAATAAGGCACTGGAAAAGGGCTTATTATTGATTAATGCAGGAACCAATGTAATCCGTTTCATTCCACCTCTTGTGATCACAAAAGGTGATGTAGATGAAATGATTGCGATTCTGGAATCCTGTCTTGCATAAGAAAGAATAAGGGGAGTGTGAAAAATCCATAGACGGAAGATTTTTCGCACGGCAAATTTGTGCTTTGCACAAATTCGCAGAATTTGAGAAAGGCATGGTTTTTAGGATGAATAAAAGAAAAAGATGGATCGTGGTGCTTAGCATTGCACTGGTGTTGATTGCCGTATGTCTGTTTGGTATTATTTATTCTACAAATAATAGTCAGGAGCTTTCTTTTTCGGCATTTCAGAAAGAAACCATACATTTATGGTATACCGATGATGCACTCACAGATTATCTCAATAGTAAAGCAGTAAGCTTTTATGAGAAGAATGACATTCGAGTAGAGCCAACGCTTGTGTCTGGTTTGGAGTATCTTGAGGCTGTGAATCGTGCAAGTGTTCATGAAGAAGAGGATGCACCGGATGTATTTATTCTAAGCAATGATTCGCTGGAGAAAGCTTATCTTGCCGGCTTAGCGACAGAGATAAAGGATAACTCAATGGTTGCTGACAGCACAAAGTATAGTACAGCAGCACAGAATGCAGTATTGTATAATGGAAAGTATCTTGGTTATCCGCTGTATTTTGAAACAAGTGCATTATTATATAACAGAACGTATTTGGAGCAGATTGCAGCAGAGGAAGAACTTGGCAGTGCAGATGAGCTGATTCCAAGTTCTATTGCAGACATTCTCAACTTTGCGGATCAACATTCAACACCAGAGAATGTTGAGTATTTCTTCCGCTGGGATGTTTCTGATATTTTTTATAATTATTTCTTTATTGGAAACTATATCACTGTTGGTGGTGTTTCTGGTGAGGATAAGAATCAGATTAATATTTATAATACAGATGCGATTGCAAGTCTTTCTGTTTATCAGGAGTTGAATCAATTCTTCTCGATTGATACAAAAGAAACGAATTATGATACCATTATGCAGGAATTTCTGGAAGGAAGAACGATTTATACAATTGCGACAAGTGATTGTATGAAGAAGCTTGATGAAGCGAAGAAAAATGGAGAATTTGCTTACGAATATGGTATTGCTAACATTCCGGACATCAATCAGGAACTTGCAACGAAGGGAATGTCAGTAACCAATGCATTGGTTATTAATGGTTATTCCAGACATAAAGATGCAGCAAAACAGTTTGTTGAATATCTTGTAAGTGAGGATGGAAATGAGCTGTATGAGAAGACAGGAAAGCTTCCGGCAAGAATTCAGGAGCAATATCTGAATGAGAACATGGCAATGTATGTGCAGAATTATGCAGAGTCAGCACCAATACCTAAGATGGTAGAAACAAGTAATTTCTGGGTAGAGTTAGAAATCTGTTTTGCCAAGGTATGGGATGGCGCAGATGCCAATGCAGAATTAAAAGCCCTTTCCGAGCAGATTAAGACGCAGCTTGCAGGCGAAGCTGTTACGGAAGAAGTACTGGAAACACCGGTAATCGAACTGTTGCCGGAAGGCGAGTTTGATGGCGAAGAATAGTATAAAAAGAAGTGAAAAATCCAATCATATAGGTAAACGAAAAGAAAGAGGTTTACGAGTATGATTGGATTTTTTATTGCATTATTATCAGGAACGTTAATGAGTATACAGGGAGTATTTAATACAAAGGTTACAGACAGTTCAAGTATGTGGGTTGCAAATGCCTTTGTACAGTTTACGGCATTTTTAGTCTGTATGGCAGCGTGGCTCTTTTCTGATAGAACCTCCTTTAAAACACTTCTTGCAGTAGAGCCAAAGTATTTTTTACTGGGTGGAGTAATGGGAGCTTTTATAACATTGACGGTAATTAAGAGTATGGATGCTTTGGGACCTGCCAAGGCAGTTATGTTGATTGTGATTGCACAGATTATTGTTGCATATCTGATTGAACTGTTTGGTTTATTTGGTGTGGATAAGCAGCCTTTTAGCTGGAGAAAAGTTATGGGAGCGTTGATTGCAATCGTGGGAGTTGTGATTTTTAAGTGGTAAATTCGTATTAGCATAAATTTCATAAAATGAATGTAAAATGAAATAAAATCTTCTTGTATTTGAGAATAATTTAGAATAGAATAAGAACAGATATGCATAGAGGGGCTTTTATGATGGCAATGACACATGAAAGGTGTGTAAGAGACATGATAAAGGAGCTATGTAAGGATATGAAAAAGTTAATAAGGAAAAAATTGTGGAAAGTGCTTGTAGGAGTGCTTTCTTGTTGTATGTTGTTAAATGGTTGTGGAAATTCAAAAACTACTCAAATCAGCTGGCAGATGGAGGAAGAAAAATCTTCTGAAGTAGAAGCAATAGCTGATGAGGAGATTTCAAAAGAAAACGTAGAGGAAAATCTGATTTACGTATATCTATGTGGAGCCGTAGCAAATCCGGGAGTATATCAGATTGCAGAAGGAAGCAGACTTTTTGAAGCATTGGAAGCAGCAGGCGGAATGCTTGAGGAAGCAGATTTGACGAGCCAGAATCTGGCAAGAATCTTGCAGGATGGTGAGCAGATTCAGATTTTAACCAAGGATGAAGTGAAAGCATTGGAAGATGCTGGAATATCTGTGCAGGGAGAAAGTATAACAAAAAACAATGGACTTATTAATATTAATACGGCATCTGTGCAGGAGCTGACAACGCTTACAGGAATTGGAGAAAGCAGAGCGCAGGCTATTATAGAGTATAGAGAAACAAATGGTTTTTTTACGAGTATTGATGGAATCAAAAATGTTTCGGGAATCAAGGATGCACTTTTTGAGAAAATCAAGAATCAGATTACCGTATAAACGTTGTTTTGAATGATTTTAAGATTTTAAATAGAAAAGGGAGAGTAGGAGCATTATGGGAAAAAAAGTTCTGGTAGTAGATGATGAGAAGTTAATCGTTAAAGGAATTCGTTTTAGCTTAGAGCAGGACGATATGGAAGTAGAATGTGCTTATGATGGTGAAGAAGCTTTGGAAAAGGTGATAAATGGTCGATATGATCTTATTTTACTTGATATTATGCTTCCAAAGTTGACAGGACTTGAGGTCTGTCAGCAAATCAGAGAATTCTCAGATGTCCCTATTGTTATGCTGACGGCAAAGGGCGATGATATGGATAAAATTCTTGGATTGGAATATGGAGCAGATGACTATATTACCAAGCCGTTTAACATTCTTGAGGTCAAGGCAAGAATCAAGGCAATTATGAGAAGAACAGCAGGAAGAACGGATAATGTGAAGAAGGAACGTTTCGTTGAGGCAGGGGAATTAAGGCTTGATTGTGACGGAAGACGTTTGTATATCAATGATAAAGAAGTAAATCTGACTGCAAAGGAGTTTGATGTATTAGAACTGTTGGTATTGAATCCAAATAAGGTATATAGCAGAGAGAATCTATTGAATCTTATATGGGGTATTGATTATCCGGGAGATGTAAGAACGGTGGATGTTCATATCCGAAGATTACGTGAGAAAGTAGAGAAAAATCCAAGCGAACCAAAGTATGTACATACGAAGTGGGGTGTTGGATACTATTATAGGAATTAGGAGCAGGAAACGTGTCAGTGTTTAAGGAGAAGATAGGAAAAATTAAGGTCATTAGAAGTCTTAGGGTAAGAATCTTCCTGATTATTATGATTGTTGGAATGATTCCTGGATTTATGATTCATTTTGGTATTATGGAGCGGTATATGGATAATGCCGTAAGTACCAGAAGTAATGAAGTTCAGACACAGGTAAGAATCATCGCTGACCATCTTCTTACTTATAATTATTTACATGATAACAGTAATGATGTTGTGAATGCGGAATTGGCGCAGCTGTCTAACCTTTATGATGGGCGTGTATTGATTATTGACAGTAACCTTAAGATTATTAAGGATACATATGGTATCAGTGAGGGAAAGACCATTATTTCAGAGCCAATCATTAAATGTTTCAAAGGTTCTGGTGCATCCAATCGCGTCACAGAGAATAATTACATTGAGATTATTGTTCCGATTGAAGAAAAGCTTACAAATGATACAACGAAAAATACAAGTGCATCTACAGGTACATCAACTCGTATTGTAGGAGTAATGCTTACAAGTGTTTCTATGGAAAGCATTATCACAAGTTATGAATACCTTGAGGGAAGAGCATTTATTATTGAAATTTTATCGGCTGTTATTTTGTTTGGCATTGCTTATTTTCTAAGCCGAAGTCTGTTAAAACCTTTTGAGAAGATTACAGAAGCAATCAATGAAGTGAAGAATGGTTTTACGGATGAAGAAATCCATGTAACAGAGTATATAGAAACGGAGCATATTGGTGATGCCTTTAATCAAATGATGGGAAGAATGAAAGTGCTGGATGATTCCAGACAGGAATTCGTATCCAATGTGTCACATGAGTTGAAAACTCCACTTGCTTCTATGAAGGTGCTGGCAGATTCGCTGCTTGCACAGGAAGATGTACCAAATGAGTTATATCGTGAATTTATGACAGATATTGCAGCAGAAATTGACCGGGAGAATAAGATTATTACCGATTTGCTTGCGCTGGTTAAGATGACAAGAACTTCAGCAGATATGAATGTAGAACCAATGGACATCAATGCTATTCTAGAACTGATGCTGAAAAGACTTGGACCAATTGCTGCAAGGGCAAATGTGAAGCTTGTATTTGAAAGCCGCAGAAAGGTTAGTGCAGAGATTGATGAGGTTAAGATGACACTTGCATTCTCCAATCTTGTGGAAAACGCAATCAAATATAATGTAGATGGTGGATGGGTCAAGGTAATTTTGGATGCGGATCATCAGTATTTCACGGTAGAGGTATCGGATTCAGGTATCGGTATTCCGCAGGAAGCCATTGAGCATATATATGAAAGATTTTATCGTGTCGATAAGTCTCATTCTAGAGAAATTGGTGGAACCGGTCTTGGCCTCGCTATTACAAGAAATGCGATTTTGATGCATAGAGGTTCTATTAATGTAAAGAGTGAGGAAGGAAAGGGAACGACTTTTATTGTTAAGATTCCGCTTTCGTATATTGCATCATAGTTGGGAAATGTGAAGTTATGGTAGTAAGAGAAGAAGTAAGAAGTAAGAGAAAAAGCATGCTGTTATGTTTCTGTGTGGGAGTGCTTATTTTATGCATGGTGGCATGTGGGAAAAAGGAACAGCAGGGGACGCCAGTAGAAATATCGTATTTGAATAAAAGCGAAACAAAGATTGTTCCAGAGGTTCATTATCTGCAGGGAACAACAACAAAGGAAATGATTGTAGAAGTACTGACTCTGTTATGCTGTGTACCGGATAATAAAGAGTTGGAAGCAACTTTGCCGGGAAGTATTAATATTATTAATTATGCTTATGAAGGAACACAGGTTACGGTTGCACTTGGCGAGAAATATAAGGAATTGCCAAAGACAACAGAAGTGCTTACCAGAGCGGCTTTGGTACGAAGTCTGACATCTATTCCGGATGTGAATTATGTTATGATTACCGTTAACGGAGAACCGTTGGTAGACACAATGGGAAATGCCGTTGGAATTATGACAGCGGATATGTTTATAGATTATGCAGGGCAACAGCAGACAGATTCTTATGCACAGGCACAAATCAGAATGTATTTTGCTAATGAAACGGGAGATGGGCTCATAGCGATTAATCGTAGTCTTGCTTTTAATATGGATATATCAAATGTTTCGATGGAACGACTTGTGGTAGAACAGCTAATAAAGGGACCTGCAAGTGAGGATTCATACCCAACCATAAATCCGGATACGAAATTGCTTGGTATAACGGTTAAGGATGGCGTATGCTATTTGAACTTTAATGAAGCTATTCTGACACCTGTTAATAATGTTACAAGTGAAGTGACGATTTACTCTATTGTGAATTCACTTGTAGAATTAAGCAACATAAATAAAGTAGAAATATCAATCGATGGTAATAAAGAACTAAAGTTCAGAGATAAGTATGAACTTACGACGTTGTTTGAGCGAAATCTGGATTTAGTTCAGTAGACAGAAATGGAGTAAAAGAATGAGAAGACCACTATGCCTGATGTGTGTGGCATTTGTGGTATCTGTTTTCATTAGTCTAAAGGTGACACCACTGTCAGAAATCTTCCGCCTGGTAGAGGAAGACAGTTGTGTTACCTATGTAGGTGAAGTATATCATAAAGAGTACAGATATAATAATCTGGTACTCTATCTAAGGAATGTCAATCAGGTCGATTCGACCAATATTCCAATTGTTTTATCAACAGAAGAAAAAGAACGGAATATGGGAATTCTCTGCTACGTTAAGGAAGGAGAAGAACCTAAGCTTGGAAGCTATGTCTGTGTGAGTGGTGAATGTTGTTATTTTAGCAAACCACGAAATCCAGGTGGTTTTGATCAGGAGATGTATTATCGAATCCAGAATATAGGATTTTCGATGAAAAATACAAGGATTCTGGCAGAGAGTGAAAGCTATTCAAAATACTATGAAGGCCTTTATCAGCTACGAAGAAAGTTGGAGCGTATTTTTGACCAGACAATGTCTGAAAAGGATGCATCAATCATGAAAGCAATGGTGCTTGGGAATAAGACAGAGCTTGATCGGGACAGTAAGGAACTTTACCAGAAAAGCGGGATTTCACATATTCTTGCCATATCAGGACTACATATTTCATTAATCGGAATGGGATTATATAAGCTGCTACGGCGGATTCGGGTGCCGGTTTGGTTATCGGCAGGCGTATCAGTATGCATTATGATTATGTATGGTGATATGGTTGGGATGAGCAGTTCTGCATACCGGGCAATCTTTATGTTTGCATTGAAAATAGGCGCAGAGGTGCTGCATAGAACGTATGATATGCTGACAGCACTGGCTATGGCAGCGGTAGGAATTCTGTTAGAGCAGCCGTTGTATATTTATCATGCAGGATTCTTATTATCGTTTGGTGCGATCATTGGAATTGGCTGTATGTTAGAAGTAATGAAAACAGATACAAAACAAATCTACATAAATAAGAAAAAACAAAAAAGGAGTGAATGGATTAGAAATTTTTGTATAAGCAATATAAGGGAATCTATGTTGGGAAGTATAAGTATCTTTTTAATACATTTTCCAATTATGCTTTCCGTATATTATGAGTTCCCGGTATATTCATTTTTATTGAATCTGGTGATTATTCCGGCGATGAGTCTTGTAATGGGATTGGGACTTGGATGTTTGCTGGTAGGAAGTATTGGACCGGGTGTTTTTGGGACAGGAATGTCACAATTGATTGCAGTTGGCTGTCATGGATTGCTTGTTATCTTTGAAAAGCTTTGTGAATGTTCCATGGCATTGCCGGGAGCAACTTGGATTGTAGGAGAACCAGCTAACTGGCGAGTTGCAGTATTTTATGGGACTGTTTTCTTGTTGTTTCTTGTGCATAAATATTTGAAGTACAATGCAAAAGGAAAGCGGTGCCTTCCTTTTCCGATTAAGATGATGTGGGTGTTGGCAGCCGTACTTGTACTCACACAAAAGACATATAGTGGATTAGAGATTACGATGCTGGATGTAGGGCAAGGTGATTGCATCTGGCTGGAAACGCAGACAGGGCATCATTATCTGATTGATGGCGGCAGTACATCAGAGGATAAGTTGTGTGAATATACACTTGCACCATTTTTAAAGCAGACCGGAACAGCAACACTGGATGCCATATTTCTGACACATCTGGATGCAGATCATATTTCAGGAGTGATGGAACTATTGGAAGGAGAAGAGGGGATACAGATAGAAAAGGTTGTGATAGCAGAGGCTGCGATACGGGATGAAGCATATGCGGAACTGGTACAGATTTGTAAGGAGCAAGGTATTTCACTCGTGCATGCTGCATCTGGGGATATTATGACGGATGGTGCATTAAGTATGGAAGTGCTGCACCCATCAGCTGATTATGTGACCGATTCCAGAAATGCCTATTCCTTAGTAATGAAGCTTGAATATGGTGATTTCCATGCATTGTTTACAGGGGATGTGGAAGCGGATGGTGAAAGTCTTGTCGCGCAAGTCTTGCCAGAGAATTGGGAGTGGCATTTATATAAGGTGGCGCATCATGGTTCAAGGAATTCGAATACGTTAGAGCTTTTGGAACAGATTCATCCACAGTTAGCCATTATCTCCTGTGAGGAAGGAAACAGCTACGGACATCCGCACGCGGAGACATTGGAGAGACTGGACAAGGTGGGAAGTAAAGTGATGGTTACGAAGGACTGTGGGGCGATTATTGTGGAAGTCGGGCAGAATATAGAGGTACGAAGCTGGTTGGTATCGAATTAAAGTGGGGCAGAAAGAAGACATATCCCCCCTTGGAAGGTAAAAAAGCAGGAAAAGTGGGGTAGAAAGAAGGTATATATCCCCCTTGGAAGGAGAAAAAGCAAGAAAAGTGGGGCAAAAAGAGGGCATATATCCCCCCTTGGAGGGAGAAAAAGCAAGAAAAGTGGGGCAGAAAGAGGGCATATATCCCCCCCTAGGGAGGAGAAAAGCAAGAAAAGTGGGGGCAGAAAGAAGGCATATCCCCCCTTGAAAGGAGAAAAAAATTGATGCATTTTTGAAAGAATATGAAAAGACAAGTCTAAAAAGCATATATGAAGAGATGAATCCATATCGACGGAATTTGCTCTTTGCGCCTATAATACCTGATGAAGAATTTATAAAACAATGGCAGTTGGTGAGGTATGAAGGAAAAATTTTTCAAAGCGAGACACCTGAAATTATAACGGAAAGAGGAGAGCGAGTAAGATCAAAATCAGAGAAAATTATAGCTGATAAGCTATATGCATTAGGAATACCATATCGGTACGAATATCCTCTTGTGTTAGAAGGAGGTATCAAGTTGTATCCAGATTTTACTATTCTTAGGATGCCGCAAAGAGATGAGGTATATTTGGAGCACCTAGGCTTGCTGGACAATAATGAATATGTGGAGAGCGTGGTATATAAGCTTAATGCATATGAAAGAAATGGAATATACTTGGGAGTGAATCTGTTTATTACACATGAAACAAGTAAAAAGCCTTTGAATACAAGAGCGTTAAACTCAATTATAAGAACAATGTTTTGTGTGGAAGGATAAAAGTGAATTTTTCAACTTGATGAATTGCATTATGAGCCGGGTTAACTTATAATCTAAGAAGTGAGATTAGGAAAGGACAGGTTTTAAGGTTGAAGCGTATTATTCAGGACATCAAAAGTGAACAATTTAGCAACGTATATCTTCTTTTTGGAGAAGAAGCTTACTTACGAAAACAATATCGGGATAAGCTTAAAAGCGCTTTGGTAGCGGCAGATGATTCGATGAATTTTACAGCTTTTGCTGGTAAGGACATTAACGTAAATGAAGTTGTTGACCTTGCAGGAACCTTGCCTTTTTTTGCAGAGCGAAGAGTCATTTTGATAGAGAACAGCGGATGGATGAAGTCAGGAAATGACAGAGTTGTTGAGCTTATCAAGGAGTTACCGGATACTACATTTATGATTTTTGTAGAGGAAGAGGTAGATAAGCGAAATAAGCTTTTTAAGGCGGTTGGCGCAAAGGGCTATGCGGCTTCCTTTGAGGTGCAGGATGAAGCAACCCTGAAGAAATGGATTATGGGATTGCTTAAGAAAGAAAATAAGCTGATTACCGCAGATGCCTTGAACTTGCTTCTTGATAGAACCGGAACAGACATGGAACAGATTGCGAAAGAAGTTGAGAAGTTAATCTGTTATAAATATTATGATGAGGGAATTACGCAGAGGGATGTTGAAGAGCTTTGTACCGTGCGAATCCAGAATAAAATATTTGATATGGTGGAAGCTGTTGCGGATAAAAAGCAGAAGCAGGCGCTTGACTTATATTATGATTTGCTCGCTCTAAAGGAAGCACCGATGAAGATTCTGGCTTTGATAGCAAGACAGTTTAATCTGCTACTGCAGGTTCGAGAGATGAAGATGAAAGGGTATGATGAAGCCACGATTGCGCAGAAAACAGGCTTGAATCCATATTTCCTGAAAAAGAAATATCTGCCGCAGGCATCCCGCTTTAAGTTGGAGCAGCTGCAAAAGGCATTGCAGGCATGTGTGCAGGCGGATGAAGATGTAAAAACAGGACGAGTTACCGATTTGTTAAGTGTAGA
>CAYUKO010000029.1:0-30642 GCA_964445375.1 uncultured Roseburia sp. | reverse complement strand
TTGATTACCATTCCATTGACCATAACCTGTTAAAGCTTGATATTCTCGGACACGACGATCCAACCATGATTCGTATGCTGCAGGATTTGACAGGAATTGATCCGACTACCATTCCACTTGATGATCCGAAGGTTATGTCTTTGTTCCAGGATACATCGGCATTAGGAATTACACCGGAACAGATTGGTGGAACCAAGTTAGGGGCTTTGGGTATACCGGAATTTGGTACTGACTTTGCGATGCAAATGGTTATCGATGCCCAGCCGAAATATTTTTCTGATCTGGTTCGAATATCCGGTCTGTCACATGGTACGGACGTATGGCTTGGTAATGCACAGACCTTGATTCAGGAAGGAAAAGCGACCATTTCTACAGCTATCTGTACCCGTGATGATATCATGATCTATCTGATTGGTATGGGGGTAGACAGTGAGTTGTCCTTTACGATTATGGAGTCGGTTCGTAAGGGAAAGGGATTAAAGCCCGAGTGGGAACAGACCATGCTGGAACATAATGTGCCGGACTGGTATGTCTGGTCATGTAAGAAGATTAAGTACATGTTCCCGAAGGCACATGCGGCGGCTTACGTTATGATGGCATGGAGAATCGCATATTGTAAGATTTATTATCCGTTAGCTTATTATTGTGCTTTTTTCAGTATTCGTGCCTCAGCGTTTTCCTATGAAATCATGTGTCAGGGGCAAGCACATCTGGAGGCTATCATGGCTGACTATAAGAAGCGTTCGGATTCGTTAAGTAACAAAGAACAGGATTGTATGCGAGATATGAGACTTGTTCAGGAGATGTATGCAAGAGGCTTTGAATTCATGCCGATTGATATTTTCCGGTCACATTCCAGAAACTTTCAGATTGTGGATGGTAAGATATTACCGTCCTTAAGTAGTATTGATGGTCTTGGAGAAAAAGCGGCAGATGCGATTATGGAAGCTGCAAAAGATGGTCCATTCTTATCAAAGGATGATTTTAGAAGTAGAACGAAAGTATCAAAGACCATTATTGATTTGATGGGAACACTTGGATTGTTAGGTGATATCCCCGAATCGAACCAGATTAGCTTATTTGATCTTGTATAATGGGCAAAAATTGAATCATTTTATGAAAAAGTGGTAACTTTTCACCAAATTTTGGGATTAGCTACCACTTTTTTTGTATGCCAACCCTGAAAGCCGCATATTTACTGGGGGAAATGAAAATACGAATTGTGTGTTCGGTATGAATAAAATGTGGATAAACACTTGTTATTTTATGAAAAGTCATGTAAAATGAACATAAAAGTGGAGGAAAGTGGTACAGAGTGGCACAAAGTGGTGGCAAAGGACACTTTTCTTTGCGAAAAGGATGTGAAAGTACATTCTTTGGTGAAAGCGGGTGATTGGAATGTTCATGGGTGAGTACAATCATACGATAGATACAAAGGGCAGGCTAATCGTCCCATCCAAGTTCAGAGAAGCACTTGGCGATGAATTTGTGGTAACAAAGGGATTGGATGGCTGCTTATTTGTGTACGACAACAAGGAATGGTCCGCTTTCGAAGAAAAACTAAAGGCATTACCGCTTATGAACAAGGAATCACGTAAATTTGTACGTTTCTTTCTGGCTGGTGCAGCGAATGTTGAGGTGGACAAGCAGGGAAGAATTCTGATTCCTTCTGTATTAAGAGAGTTCGCAGAGCTGGACAAGGATGTAGTGCTGGTAGGTGTTGCAAGCCGTATTGAAATCTGGAGCAAGCAGAAGTGGGAAGAAGCCTCAGAATATGATGATATGGAAGAAATTGCTGAGCATATGTCTGATTTAGGATTAATGATCTAGGAGGAATGTGCAGTATGGAATTTAAACATAAATCGGTATTGTTGGAAGAAACAATTGAATCACTTAAGATAAAAGAAGATGGAATCTACCTGGATGGAACACTCGGAGGCGGTGGACATGCTTATGAAGTATGTAAGCGTCTTGGGGATAAGGGAAGATTCATTGGGATAGATCAAGATGCAGATGCTATCAAGGCAGCTGGCAAGAGACTGGAAGAGTTTGGAGATAAGGTTACGATTATTCGTAACAATTACTGTAATGCAAGGGCAGCATTAGAAGAAATCGGAATTACCAAAGTAGATGGTATTGTACTGGATCTGGGAGTGTCCTCCTATCAGCTTGATACAGTGGAAAGAGGATTTACCTATAAATATGATACTGCGCTTGATATGAGAATGGATCAGAGACAGAGTCTGACCGCAAGGGATATTGTAAATGAATATTCGGAACAGGATTTGTATCGTATTATCAGAGATTATGGAGAAGACCAGTTTGCCAAGAATATTGCAAAGCATATTGTGGCAGCAAGAGCGAATAAACCGATTGAAACGACATTTGAGCTAAATGAGCTGATTAAAGCAGCGATTCCGGCAAAAATCCGTGCAACGGGTGGACATCCTTCCAAAAGAACATTTCAGGCAATTCGTATCGAATGTAATCATGAGCTGGAGGTATTACGAGAGTCTCTGGATGATATGATTGATATGCTGAATCCTGGTGGAAGGCTTTGTATTATTACCTTCCATTCCTTAGAGGATAGAATCGTTAAGACGATTTATCGTGAAAAAGAGAATCCGTGTACATGTCCGCCGGAATTTCCGGTATGTGTATGTGGTAAAGTACCGTATGGTAAAGCAACTCCAAGAAAGGCGATTCTGCCAAGTAAAGAGGAGTTGGAAGAGAACTCGAGATCAAAGAGTGCAAAATTGAGAGTATTTGAGAGAATTTAAACACAAAAGAGAGCGAAAGCATGTAAGAGCACATGCAAATAATGTTGGATAAGGAAATCCGGCAGTGAGAAAGGTGAATAGAAAATGAATCATGCAGGTTCGTCAGATGTACGTACGAACAGACAAATGCATAGAAATATCAGGGAAGACCAAATTTATATAGATGGAAATACAGCAAGGAAACTGCAGACAGTTCCCGTTAACAGGAACAGAAAGCAGATTGACAAAATAAAAAGGCAGCAGGTAAAACAGCACGTAAAGACAGCACCTATGAATTTTGGGTATATTTTCTTTATGATGGCAGCTATGCTTGTTGTTTGTGTTGTACTGATAGGATATGTTAATCTTCAGGCAGATATTACAAATCGAATCAATCATATTTCACAATTAGAGAGTCAGCTGAATGACCTGAGACTGGCTAATGATGAGGAATATACGAGAATCATGAGTAGCGTTGATTTAGAGGAAATTAAGAATATCGCAATCAATGAGCTCGGAATGAAATATGCAAAAGAAGGACAGGTTATTACCTATTCCGGTGAAGGAAACGACTATGTAAGGCAGTATAAGGAGATTCCTGAGAGCAAGTAACGGATAGTAGTGGAAATGGGTGGTAGCATGGGAAATAAACGTAGGGGTCATAAGAGAAATAAACAAAAATTACAAAGAAGGATCATGAGAGAAAAGCTGGCAGTTATGATTATTATCATACTACTGGCTTTTGCGGGGTTGTCCGTAAGACTGGTAACAATTACCAGAGAAAATCAGTCGGCATATCAGAAGAAGATATTGTCTCAGCAAAGATATGATTCGACAACACTTCCTTTTAAACGAGGAACGATTACAGATGTGAATGGAACGATTCTGGCAGTCAGCGAAAAAGTTTATAATGTAGTACTTGACTGTAAAGTTATGCTAAGTAACGAGAAGAATCAGGCGCCAACGGTGGATGCACTTGTTCAAAGCTTCGGACTTGATAAAAGCGAATTGGAAAAGTATATCGCAGAGCATCCGACGTCACAGTATTATGTATTGAAAAAGAAGCAGACCTATGAAGAAATTAGTCCGTTTCTGGAGCGGAAGGAAGAATACAATACACAGTCTGCAAAGAGTGAGGAAGATATTGGAAAGATTGATGGTGTATGGTTTGAAGAAGAATACATCAGAAGATATCCAAATGGTACACTTGCCTGTGATGTTATTGGATTTACAGGGTCAGATAATAACGGTACGTATGGTCTGGAAGAATATTATAATGATGAGTTAAATGGCACAAATGGTAGAGAGTATGGTTACCTGAATGATGATGCAACCCTTGAGAGAACAACCGTTGCGGCAGTGGATGGTAATTCACTTGTAACAACCATAGATGCCAATATTCAGGCGATTGTAGAGAAGTATATCCTGCAGTTCAATGAAGAACATAAGAATGAAGCTCGTGAGGGATTGGGTTCTACCAATACAGGCTGTATTATCATGAATCCAAATAACGGAGAGATTCTTGCAATGGCAAGCTATCCAAACTTTGATTTGAATTCGCCTAAGGATATTTCAGCATATTATACTGAAGAACAGATACAGCAGATGCAGGAGGAAGAGACTTATTACGATACGTTGAATAAGCTGTGGAGAAATTTCTGTATTTCAGACACCTATGAACCGGGTTCTACGGCAAAGACCTTAACTATGGCAGCAGGATTGGAAACCGGAAAGTTAGTAGGTAATGAAACTTATGAATGTACAGGTGCATTAGATGTGGCAGACAGACATATCCGATGTAATGTCAGAAGTGGTCATGGTGTATTAGATGTAAGTGGTGCCTTAGAGCAGTCCTGTAACGTAGCACTTATGAAAATGGGTGAAGCAATAGGTGTTAAAGATATGGTAAAGTTTCAGGGGATTTTTAACATCGGCTTGAAAACGAACATTGACCTTGCAGGTGAGGCAAGAACTGCTTCTCTGGTTTTTAATGAGGAGACAATGGGGCAGACAGAGTTGGCAACGACTTCGTTTGGGCAGGGCTTTAACGTTACCATGATAGAAATGGCAAGTGCCTTTTCTTCTGTCATCAACGGCGGCTATTATTATGAACCGCATATGGTAAGTAAGATTACCAATTCCAGCGGAGATACGGTAAAGAATATTGAACCAAGAGTGTTAAAGCAGACAGTTTCTGCTACCACATCAGCGCAGATGCGTGAATATCTGTATGCAGCAGTTGCAGAAGGAACCGGTAAGTCGGCAAGACCAGCAGGCTATGCAATTGGTGGTAAGACAGGTACTGCTGAAAAGGCTGCTCGTGATAAAAAGAATTATGTTGTATCCTTTATTGGATATGCACCGGCGGATGATCCACAGATTGTTATTTATGTGGTTGTTGATGAACCAAATGTGAAAGAACAGGCACACGCAACCTATGCAACAGGCATTGTCAGAAATATTTTGACAGAAGTACTTCCTTACATGCATATTAGTAAGACGGAAGAAATGACAATTGCTGAGCAGGCTGAAGCGGATGCTGCACTTGGTGCTTCTGGACAGAAACAGGAGACAGAAGCAGGTCAGGGAGAAACACAGGAAGGTGAGAATACAGAAGGGGCGCAAACGGAGAATGGTGAAGCTGCACAGCAGGAAGAGGATACCGTTCAGGGACCGATTTATGTAGTGGATCCGATTACCGGGGAACTCATTGATTCACTTAGTGGTCTTCCGGCAGAACAAGTTTTCAGTTATGAAGGCGATGAGGATACGCAGGAAGGTGAGAATCAGCCGGCAGAAGAATAAGAAGTGACAATATCATCAATAGATAAAAGACTTTGAAATATATATTGTAGTAAAAATACACAAAAAAGGAATGATAAATACCGCAATAATACACATATTTACAATACAAAAGTGCAAAATGCTTGAAAGTTGTCCGTCAATATGTTATGTTATCTATAACAAGAGAATAACACGGACAAAATGGAAGGCACGGCAAATGCAACAGAAATGTTGCCGTTTGCCGTGCCTTTTCTATTGAAAGTGTGTGGCACAAGAGAAGGAGGAATTTGTAAGTGGGAAAATATGTTATGGCATTGGATGCCGGAACAACAAGTAACAGATGTATTCTTTTCAATGAAAAAGGGGAGATGTGCAGTGTAGCACAGAAAGAATTTACACAGTTTTTCCCAAAACCAGGCTGGGTAGAGCATGATGCAGAGGAAATCTGGTCTACACAGTTAGAAGTAGCCAAGGAGGCTATGGCAAATATCGGAGCAACACCGGCAGATATTGCGGCAATCGGTATTACGAATCAGCGAGAAACAGCAATCGTATGGGATAAGGAAACCGGACAGCCGGTATCACATGCAATTGTATGGCAGTGTCGAAGAACTTCCGAATATGCGGACTCCTTAAAGGAAAAAGGATTAACAGAGAAGTTCCGTCAGAAAACTGGACTTGTCATTGATGCGTATTTCTCAGCAACGAAGGTAAGATGGATTCTTGAGAATGTAGAAGGTGCAAGAGAAAGAGCAGAAAGAGGAGAGCTTCTCTTTGGAACGGTGGAAACCTGGTTAATCTGGAAATTGACAAAGGGAGCAGTTCATGTAACAGACTATTCCAATGCATCCAGAACCATGATGTTTAATATTAATACATTAGAGTGGGATGATGAGATTCTGGAAGAACTCAATATTCCAAAGTGTATGTTACCGGAAGTAAAGCCTTCCAGTTGCGTATACGGTAATGCGAATCCTGAATTCTTCGGAGCACCGATTCCAATTGCGGGTGCGGCAGGAGATCAGCAGGCAGCGTTATTTGGGCAGACATGCTTTAAGCCGGGTGAAGCCAAGAATACATATGGTACAGGTTGTTTCCTTCTTATGAATACAGGAGAAAAACCAGTATTTTCGAAGAACGGTCTTGTTACAACCATTGCATGGGGCTTGGATGGCAAGGTGGAATATGCATTAGAAGGTTCTATCTTCGTTGCAGGTGCATCGATTCAGTGGCTTCGTGATGAAATGAAATTTATTGACAGTGCAGCAGATTCCGAATATATGGCAAAGAAGGTTAAGAATACCAATGGATGCTATGTAGTGCCTGCATTTACCGGATTAGGTGCTCCACATTGGGATCAGTATGCAAGAGGTACTATCGTAGGTATTACCAGAGGCGTCAATAAGTATCATATCATTCGTGCAACCTTGGAATCCTTAGCATATCAGGTTAATGATGTATTGCAGGCAATGAGAGCAGATTCTGGAATTAAGCTGGAAGCATTAAAGGTAGATGGTGGTGCATGTGCAAACAATCTGTTAATGCAGATGCAGGCAGATATCAGTAATGCACCGGTAAACAGACCATTGTGTGTTGAGACAACAGCTATGGGTGCCGCATATCTTGCAGGACTTGCTGTTGGATATTGGGAGAGTAAGGAGGATGTTATTAAGAATTCCGGCATTGACCGTGTATTTGAACCGGAAATTTCAGAAGAGGAGAGAACAAAGAAGGTAAATGGCTGGAACAAGGCTGTAAAATATTCTTATGGATGGGCAAAGGAAGACTAACGAAAACAAAAGATAAAATGAGAAGGGGGATACATATATGTTACCGTATATTGCAGAGTTTATTGGAACTATGTTATTGATTCTTTTAGGAGATGGAGTAGTAGCAAATGTAAACTTAAACAAATCAGGTATGAAGGGCGCAGGTTCTATTCAAATCACCTTTGCATGGGGACTTGCAGTAATGCTTCCTGCATTTATCTTTGGGGCAGCATCCGGTGCACATTTTAATCCGGCATTGACACTTGCACTGGCAGCGGAAGGAAGCCTTGCATGGAGTCTCGTACCAGGATACATTATTGCACAGTTTGCAGGTGCATTTGTAGGTGCTGTATTAGTGTATTTATTATTTAAGGATCAGTTTGATGCAACAGAAGATAAAGGAACCAAGCTTGGCGTGTTCTGTACATCACCATCCGTTCAAAACCTTCCTCGCAACTTACTTAGCGAGATTATTGGAACTTTCGTATTAGTATTTGCGATTAAGGGTGTTCCGGCAGAGGTTGCACCAGGTGTAAGCAATATATTAGTATTTGGTATTATCGTTTCAATCGGTATGTCACTTGGTGGACTTACAGGATATGCCATCAATCCGGCAAGAGACTTAGGTCCTCGTCTTGCACATGCAGTACTTCCAATTAAGGGAAAAGGTGATTCTAATTGGAAATATGGAATTGTTACTTTATGCGGACCAGTAATCGGAGCACTGCTTGCAGTTGGATTATATGCTATTATTCCTTGGTAAGAACAATAAAATAATCATTGTGTAAAAAGAATAAGATATTGCAGAGATGAGAGAAGCAATGGTTGTATCCCAAGGAATGATTGGGGTATGACTGTTGCTTCATTTTCTCAGAAAGGGTGAATGAAATGTATGATGTAGTAATTATCGGCGCGGGGGTATCAGGATGTGCGTCGGCAAGAGAACTTTCGCGTTATAATCTGAACATATGCGTAGTTGAGATGGAAGAGGATGTCTGCTGTGGAACATCCAAGGCGAACAGCGCGATTGTTCATGCAGGATATGATGCAGAAAATGGAAGTTTAATGGCGAAGTTGAATGTAGAAGGAAGTCAGATGATGGAGGAACTGTCAAAGGAGCTTGACTTTCACTATAAGAAAAATGGCTCTTTGGTTGTCTGCCTTCATGAAGAAGAGAGGGATAACCTTCAGAAATTATATGAACGTGGTGTGAAAAATGGCGTAAAGGATTTACGCATTATAGAGCGTGATGAATTGGTAAAATTGGAGCCGAATATTTCGGATGAAGCAGTAGCAGCTTTATATGCACCAACAGCAGCAATTGTATGTCCATTTGGCATGAATATTGCTATGGCAGAGAATGCAGCTATAAATGGTGTGGAATTCCGTTTTGATACAAAAGTAACCGGATTGGAGAAGAAAGAGAATAACTGGCTCATAAAGACAGACAAGGGAGAAATCGAAACCAGATATGTTGTGAATGCAGCAGGTGTGTATGCTGATGTATTCCACAACATGGTAAGTGAGAAGAAGATTCACATTACGGCAAGAAGAGGTGATTACTGCCTCCTTGACCGTTCCGTAGAAGGATTTGTGACACATACGATTTTCCAGCTGCCGGGTAAGTATGGAAAAGGTGTACTCGTTACTCCTACTGTTCATGGTAATACACTGGTAGGACCAACGGCAATTGATATTGAGGATAAAGATGGAACCAATACAACGCAGCAGGGAATTGATGAACTGATACAAAAGGCAGGAAGTACCGTTAAGAATCTGCCAATGCGTCAGGTTATCACATCTTTTGCTGGGCTGAGAGCACATGAGGATGGTCATGAATTTATCATTGGCGAATTAGAGGATGCCAAGGGCTTTATTGACTGTGCAGGCATCGAGTCACCGGGACTTTCCAGTGCACCGGCAATTGGCAAAATGGTTGCAGGTATCATTCGGAATTTGACAGGTGCGAAAGAACGAGAGGACTTTATACCGACCAGAAAGGGTATCTTAGATCCGAAAACATTAAGTAAGGAAGAATATGCCGCTTTGATTAAGGAGAAGCCTGAATATGGCAATATTATCTGCCGTTGTGAAATGATTACAGAGGGCGAAATCATGGATGCCATTCACAGACCACTTGGTGCCAAGTCACTGGATGGTGTAAAGCGCAGAACAAGAGCAGGAATGGGACGTTGTCAGGCAGGCTTCTGCTCTCCAAGAACAATAGAGATTCTGGCTCGGGAAAGAGGCGTGAAACCATCTGAAATCACAAAAGCAGGCGGGGATTCCAAGATTATTGTTGGTATCAATAAAGACAGTTTATAAGTGGGGGAATAGATATGTTAAATTACGATATTGTAATCGTTGGTGGCGGTCCGGCAGGTCTGGCAGCAGCGATATCTGCAAAACGAAATGGTGCAGAAAGCATATTAGTATTAGAGCGAGATAAAGAATTAGGGGGCATTCTAAATCAGTGTATTCATAATGGTTTCGGACTTCACACCTTTAAAGAGGAGCTGACCGGACCGGAATATGCACAGCGATTTATTGATCAGTTATTAGAAGAAAAGATAGAGTACAAGTTAAATACCATGGTATTAGATATTTCAAGGGAAAAGATTGTTACTGCCATGAATCGTGAAGAAGGAATTCTTGAGATTCAGGCAAAGGCAGTTGTTCTTGCCATGGGTTGTAGGGAACGTTCCAGAGGTGCACTTAATATTCCGGGATACCGTCCGGCGGGTGTTTTCTCAGCAGGAACTGCCCAGCGTCTTGTAAATATGGAAGGTTATCTTCCGGGAAGAGAAGTCGTTATCTTAGGTTCTGGTGATATTGGTTTGATCATGGCAAGAAGAATGACCTTGGAGGGCGCAAAGGTAAAGGTTGTGGCAGAGCTTCTTCCTTATTCAGGAGGATTAAAACGAAATATCGTGCAATGTCTGGATGACTTTGGAATCCCACTAAAGCTTAGTCATACCGTTGTGGATATCAAGGGAAAAGAAAGAGTGGAAGGAATCACACTTGCACAGGTAGATGAGAATCGAAGACCAATTCCGGGAACGGAGGAATTCTATTCATGTGATACGCTGCTTTTATCCTGTGGTCTGATTCCAGAAAATGAGTTATCCAGAGAGCTTGGCGTGGAGATGAGTCCTGTCACGTCAGGACCATTGGTAAATGAGTCTTTGGAAACCAATATAGAAGGTGTGTTTGCATGTGGTAATGTGCTTCATGTTCATGATTTGGTAGACTTTGTGTCACAGGAAGCACAGGCAGCCGGTAAAAATGCCGCAGAGTATGTATTAAACGGCAAGAAAGAAGGAGGCTGTGATATCCCGATTCTTGCAACACAAGGAGCAAGATATACCGTTCCGAAGACCATTAACCCTCAGAGAATGGATGACAAGCATGTAGTCCGTTTCCGTGTAGGAGATGTCTATAAAAACTGTTTCGTATCCGTATATCTGAATGATGAGAGAATTATCCATAGAAAACGACCAGTACTTGCACCGGGAGAGATGGAGCAGATTGAGTTAAAGAAGGAACAGTTAGAAGCATATCCGGATCTCAAAGAGATTACTGTGAAAATCGAGGAGGTGTAAAGCATGGAGAAAAGAGAATTAACATGTATCGGTTGCCCTCTTGGCTGTGCGCTTACGGTAGAAATGAATGGCGGCGAAGTGGTCAGTGTTACCGGAAATACCTGCAAACGTGGTGACGATTATGCAAGAAAAGAGGTAACGAATCCAACCAGAATCGTAACATCCTCTGTTAAGGTGGAAGATGGTGTCCTGGCAGCAGTATCCGTTAAAACCAAAGAGGATATTCCAAAAGGCAAAATCTTTGATTGCGTAAAAGCATTAAAGGATGTCTGCGTGAAAGCACCGGTAGCTATCGGAGATGTTGTTCTTGCAGATGTGGCAGGAACAGGAGTTGATGTGATAGCGACGAAGAATGTGGGGAGAAAGCTATAATAGTTTACATAAATATTAAAAATATGTTAACTAGATACTTGATTATTATAAAGATATGTATTATACTCACTTTCGAAGAGAGAGCAACTGAGTAGGGGAAACTAAAGCAAGAGTGTAAAATAGAATAAATAATCATAAGGTTTAGTTTGGTTGCATGAATTACAAATATGTGTAGTTTGTGCAACCTTTTTTATGCAGAAATTATCTTAAGTATCTGAAACAGATGGAAGCGTGATAGCGAGGCACCGGAGGATGGAGCATGGAATACCCTGCACAGTGAGGCAGTAAGAGGATATTAAATAAAAGAAACAATAAAAAACAAAGTAGAAAGGAAAGACAGAAATGAAGAACAAGATGGTAAAAGGACTGGTAGTAGCAGGAATGGTAAGTATGATGCTGACAGCATGTGGTAGTAAGGAAACATTGGGAACAGCAGATACGGAAGTAACAAAGACAATGGATGCACAGGAAGAAAATGCAGTGGCAGATTCTGAAATGGAAACGGTGGAAGAAAATACCATAAAGGTAGATGGAGAAACTGAAAATGAAACTACAGTCGCAACACAAGTGGAAGTGTCAGCAGATATATCGAGAGAAGAAAAAATAGACATAATCATTGATGAAATAAAGAAAAGAACCGCAGTAGAAGCATATGAGTTAAAGATCATAGAGGATACGAATCCTGATATTTTTGACAGTAAATTAGGGGGGCTGCCATATTGGGATATGTCGATGGAATATCCGGTTGATGAATATCAAGAGAAGATGATGCTTTTGGCACAGATTAATTTTTCTAAGGCTAATTTGCAGGACGAGAGATTACCGCAAGAGGGAATTTTGCAGTTTTTTATATCTCCTAACGATGGTATGTATGGTGTAGATTATAATAACCCGGATGTACAGACAAATTTTAGGGTTATTTACCATGAGACAATTGATGAGAGTGTTACCCGTGAGCAAATTGTAGCAATGGATTTGCCAAATGCAGGAGAACCGCAGAGTGTAGAAACACCGTTAGCAAAGGAAATGGAAATAGAATTTTGTAAAACAACATCCTATATGGAGCCGTTTATATATGGATTTGAAGAAGTGTTTCAAGATATTTTGTTGGATTGCTTTGGTGAGGATATAGGAGAACAGAAGTCTTATGAATATGTAACAGATGACGAGTATGCATATATCTATGATGAAATATCCAATGTTGGAAATAGAACACTTTCGTACCCATTCTTCACACAGTATGATCCAAGAGAGTCTATGGATGAGGATAAGGCAGAATATTATGATACGGTCTTATTGCAGATAGATTCCTATTGGAATGAGAATAATGAGGAATTAATCCTTTGGGGAGATATGGGAGTTGCGAACTTCTTCATTAATTCCGAGGCATTAAAAAATAAAGATTTTAGCCAAGTAATGTATAATTGGGATTGTATGTAATGAGGAGTCAAAAGAAGATGAACTTTTTTATAAAGATTGCCTATAACTATGAGAGAATGGGTTAATTTTTAAATTAATTATAGAACAATAGATGTCATTTCGCTGAACATGAAAAGGATAGATAAAAATGATATTAAGCGTAAGTCGAAGAACCGACATTCCTAATTATTATTCGGATTGGTTTTTTAATAGAATAAAAGAGGGATTTGTGTATGTCAGAAATCCAATGAACGCACATCAAGTAAGTAAAATTGATATAACACCAGAGATTGTTGATTGTATCGTTTTTTGGACAAAGAATCCAGAACCAATGCTTAATAAAATGGATGAACTTTCTTCATATAATTACTATTTTCAGTTTACATTGACCGGATATGGAAAAGATATCGAATGCAATGTTCCGCATAAAAAGGAAAAGATGATTCCAATATTTCAGAAATTATCGAAAAAGATAGGAATGAAGAAGGTAATATGGAGATATGATCCTATTATTTTTACAAATAAGTATACTCCGGAATATCATGTAAAGGCGTTCGAACAGATTGCAACAGCACTTAAGGGTTATACAGAGAAGTGTGTCATAAGCTTTGTTGATGTATATGCAAAGAATAAGAAAAACATGGAATTACTTGATGCATATGAAGTTGATCAAAAAGGATTATTGGAATTTGCTCAAAAAATAGCGAAAATAGCAAAGGAAAATGGAATGGCGATAGGAAGTTGTGCTGAGAGTATAGATTTGGATGAGTGCGGTATTGAACACAATTGTTGTATTGATAAAACACTCATAGAAAACATAATCGGATGCAGAATTAAGGTAGAGAAAGACAAGAATCAGCGTCAAGAATGCGGATGCATGGAAAGTGTAGAAATTGGGACATATGATACATGTAGAAATGGTTGTAAATATTGTTATGCGAACTATAGTGAAGAGCGTGTGGGAAAGAACTGTAGCAAATATGATCCTGAGTCACCGATATTGTGTGGTGTTCTTGATGAAAATGATAGAATAACGGAGCGAAAAGTGAAATCTTTAAAAGAACAGCAATTAAGTTTGTTAGATGTATAGAAGAAATGATGAGCAAAAGAAAGTGGAATATACAAGAATAGATACCGATTATGGCTCTTATCTGTTTGCAGTCACAGGTGTTAGAATTATTCCTTCTACAAATGGCGAAAAAGTATACCAGATTTCATGGGAATGCGAAAATATTGACTTTGGTGCAAAAAATAATTCCTATGTATCACTACCAGCAGATGCGCTTGTGATTACAGATTCAGATGGATATAAGGTTGGTGAAAGAAGTACGTTCCAAGAAGGAGAGACTTTGAATCGAGAGGGCATTTCTTTGTATTCGGGAGAAAAATGTAAGGCATATTCGGTATATAGCATAAACAATGAAGCTTGTGAATATTTGACAATAGGAATTGATACGAGAATGGATGAGTCTATGCAGAAAGTATATGTTGAGAAATAACTCTAAAGTGAAGGTAGATATACAACCATACTATGAAGGAGATTTGCAGCGACCGACAGGGTTTATAGTGAGTTATAAGATAGATGGTGAACTTAATGAACCCAAAAATACAGGGAGGGAAAATAGTGAAAATTTGGAGATTAAAATACAGTTTAAATGAGGAATACAAAGCATATCAGTTAAAAAATTTAGAGAATCCATTTTATAAAGATTTTTGTGAAAAAACAAAAGGCGGAATAGAGTTAAATGGTGAATTTGATAATGTAGAAATAGATTCTGTTGATGGGTCAAAAAAAAGCGATTTAGCGCATTTTTGGGCAGGGGGAAATTTTATATTATCGAATGATAACGCAAAAGAATGTTTGGAAGATTTAATAAGAGAGTCAGTTGAATTTATTCCACTCATATATGAAAAATCAACCTTATATATGATAAATATAATATCTGTCATAGCGGCAACAGATCATGATAAGTGCATAGTTAGAAAATCGGCGTCAGGTCGAGAGGTAGGCTATGAAAAATATGTTTTTATTCCTGAAAAAGTACAAGGTATTAATATATTTAAAATTTTATTCAAGGGTCATATACATTCTACAATGACATTTGTATCATCAGAGTTTAAAGAAAGAGTAGAACAGAATCATTTGACAGGATTTGAGTTCATTGAAGTATGGGATTCTGATAGTATGAAACCTTAAAATTGAATGAATCGAAAAAGTAAAGGAGTATGTTAGCGTAATGAAAATATGGAAAATAAAGTGTGATATGAGGGAAGAATATCAATCATATCAATTGGTTAATCGTGAAAAGTCTTATTTTAGAGAATTTTGTGATAAAACAGAAGATGGCGTGAGATTAAATGGTGAATATGATAATGCAGAGGTGGAAAATGCAGATGGGGAAAAAAGTACGGATATAGCATATTTATGGGCAGGTGGAAATTTTGTCCTTACAAATGAAAAGGCTAGAAATTGTTTAGAAGATTTATTAGAAGATTCTGTTGAGTATGTGCCACTTAAATGTGAAAATACTACATTATACATGCTTAATATATTATCTCTGATAGAGGCGACTGAGCATGAGAAATGTATACTTAGAAAATCTGCATCTGGTCGGGAGGTAGGATATGAAACATATGTTTTTATTCAGGAAAGAATACAAAGAAAGCATTTTTTTAGAATTCTGTTTAAAGGTCATTCTTATCCTACAGAAACATTTGTGTCAACCGAATTTAAAAAAAGAGTAGAGCAGAATCAACTGACAGGAGTTAAGTTCATTGAAGTATGGGATTCTGATAGTATGTAACATATGACCAAGAAAAAGATGATTCTACAGGATTACTAATTTGAGGACAAGTGGGATTAAAATAATGGATGTCATTTCGCTGAACATGAATAAGTAAGAATAGGAAATAGATTGTTCACTTCACATCAAAATGAGAAATAGAAAAGTAGAATTGGTTCTTCTTGATTATTTGCTGATTAATGATTATGATTATTATTAGACGATTATTAGCAAGGATTATCAGCAACGGAGGTATGCACTATGATGGAGAATAAAACTACTGAATTTAAGTGTGAATATATGGATGACATTAAATATGCGGTAATAGCGTTTGCTAATACAGAAGGGGGAAAAGTGTATATCGGATTGAATGATGATGGAAGCGTGCAAGGCGTTGAGGATACCGATGCGACGATGCTTCGTATTACCAATATGGTTCGTGATGCGGTAAGACCAGATGTTACAATGTTTATGGATTGTGGTGTCGAAATTATGGATGAAAAGAAAGTTATAGTTTTGACGATTCAACGTGGTACCGCACGACCATATTTTCTATACGGAAAAGGAGTTCGACCGGAAGGCGTCTATGTGCGCCAAGGAGCTTCTTCTGTACCTGCTTCTGAAACAGCAATTCTTGATATGATAAAGGAAACTAGTGGTGATTGTTATGAAGATGCTCGTTCTATCAATCAACAGCTCACTTTTGAAAAAACGGCAGAATATTTTAAAAAGAGAAATATTGAGTTTGGTGATGCACAAAAACGAACAATGAATATCATTAGCCAAGATGGAACTTATTCAAATCTTGGTATGCTATTGTCAGATCAGTGTGTTCATACAATTAAAATGGCAGTATTTGAGGGAAGTAAAAAGAGTGTATTCCGTGATAGGCGAGAACTTAATGGTTCGATTTTAGAACAATTAGAGGATGCCTATGCATATATAGACCAATTTAATAGAACTCGTGCAGAGTTTGAAGGGTTAGAGCGAATTGATAAAAGAGATTATCCTGCTGAAGCATTGCGTGAGGCACTGCTCAATGCAATTGTTCATCGAGATTATGCGATTAGTGGTTTAACATTAATTAGCATCTTTGATGATCGTATTGAGATTGTAACGATTGGTGGGTTAGTACGAGGTATATCTTTTGATGATATTATGCTTGGCATATCTGTTTTGCGAAATCAACATCTTGCAAATGTTTTTTATCGTTTAAAGTTGATAGAGGCTCATGGAACGGGGATGTTGAAAATAAATGAATGTTATGCGGATTATAAGGTGAAACCTCAAATTGAAGTTTCTAATCATGCATTTAAAGTTACGCTTCCCAATACGAATTATATAAGGGAAAATAAGGTTGCGTTAGATAAAAAGAATGCAATATCTGCACATATTGTAAGGAAGACGGAACGTGAAGAAATTGTGATTAGTTTATTTGAAACGAAGGAAATGATTGTGCGAAAGGATATTGAAACTGCGTTAAAGGTATCTCAGGCAACAGCAGTGTTGGTTATTCGAGAATTGGTGGAAAAAGGAATTCTTGTAAAAGAAGGAAATGGTAAATATCTTAGATATCGATTAGGGAAAATAGAGATTAGATAATAATGAAGATTCTATAATAAAAGCACTTCAAGGAAAATTCCTCGGAAAATTCCTCGAAGTGCTTTTTCAAACTATTCTATCCAAGTATAGCCTTATCATTAGCAAATTCTTCGCCACTTGCTGCTTCGAATTTGTGAAGCAGGTCTTCGACTGTTAGATTTTTCTTCTCTTCGCCCTTGATATCCAGAATAACTCTACCGTCCATCAACATAATAAGACGATTGCCATGTACGATGGCATCCTTCATATTGTGAGTGATCATCAGTGTAGTAAGATGATCCTTATTGACGATATAGTCTGTGGTTTCAAGAACCTTTGCAGCAGTTTTAGGGTCTAATGCTGCGGTATGTTCATCCAGTAAGAGAAGCTTTGGCTTTTGAAGCGTTGCCATCAGCAGGGTAAGTGCCTGACGCTGTCCACCGGAGAGAAGTCCTACCTTGGAAGTAAGACGATCTTCCAAGCCTAAGTCCAAGATTTTTAAAAGTTCTTTGTATTCTTCACGTTCCTTTTGGGTGATACCAGAGCCTAAGAAACGAGTACGGCCACGGCGTTTTGCCAAGGCAAGATTTTCCTCGATTCCCATGGTGGCAGCAGTTCCGGTCATAGGATCCTGGAAGACACGGCCAAGGAACTTAGCGCGCTTGTGTTCCGGAAGCTTGGTTACATCCACACCATCTATTAAGATTTGTCCCGCATCGACGGGCCATACACCAGCAATCGCGTTGAGCATAGTGGATTTACCGGCTCCGTTTCCACCGATAACAGTAACGAAATCGCCATCCTTCAGAGTAAGAGAGAAATCATTCAGGGCAATTTTCTCATTTACGGTTCCCGGATTAAATACTTTGGTTATGTTTTTCAGCTCAAGCATTTGTGGAACCTCCCTTCTTGACTACTGCCTTCTTGAAGTATTTTCCTTTCCAATATGGAACTGCAAGGAAAATAGCAACAACGATAGCGGATAATAATTTCAGTAAATCGGTATCTACACCAAGCCAGATAACAATCTGCAATACCAGATAATAAAGGATGGAACCGAAAGCTACACCAATCAGCTTAAAGCCGAAGTTATGGAAGATACGTCCGAAAACAGCTTCTCCAATGATAACGGCTGCAAGACCGATTACGATAGCGCCACGTCCCATATTGATATCGGCAAAGCCCTGATACTGGGATAATAAAGCACCGGATAAACCAACTAAACCGTTTGAAATCATGAGTCCTAATACTTTGGAGAAATCGGTGTTGATTCCCTGTGCTCTTGCCATATTTCCATTACAGCCGGTTGCACGAAGGGCACAGCCAAGCTCTGTTCCAAAGAACCAGTACAGAACCAGTACGACAAGAACAATGGCAATAGCAACGATGAAAATGGTATTTTCATAAAATACAGTTCCTTTAATATAACGTAAGGAAACTAATAAATCGTACTTGTCAACATTGATTGCCTGATTGGCCTTTCCCATAATCTTTAAGTTAATAGAGTAGAGGGAAAGCTGTGTCAGGATACCGGAAAGGATTGCCGGAATTCCCATAAAGGTATGGAAGATGCCGGTTAACAGTCCAGTCAGCATGCCTGCCAAGGTCGCTACGAACATAGAAACAAACACGTTGTGACCGGAGAGCATCATCATAATGCAGACAGCACCACCGGTACATAAAGAACCATCAACGGTTAAATCAGCAATATCCAGAATTCGGTATGTAATGTAAATACCTATGGCTGTGATACCCCAGATAAGTCCCTGGGCAGCAGCACCGGGCATTGCATTGAGCAAACTAAAGATATTCATGCATTACCTCCAATTATTCGGCGATTGCTTCGTAGCCATCAGGAATTGCAATGCCTAATGCGTCACAGTTAGCAGCATTGTATTTCTTGGTGAAGTTAGGTGCATATTCGATAGGCATTGTGGAAATATCGCCGCCTTCTGCAAGAATCTTGGCAGCCATTTTACCGGTTGCAACACCTAAGTCATAGTAGCTGATGGAAAGAGTTGCGACACCACAACCTGCACAGATACCTTCTTCACCTGCAACAACAGGTACACCTGCCGGAAGACAGATATTGTTGATGATTTCTGTGTTGGAAGCTACTGTGTTATCTGTTGGAACATAGATAACATCTACGGAATCAGCAGCAGTTGTTACAACAGAAGAAAGGTCGTTGGAATCTGAGAATGCATAATATTCACAGCTGTAACCCTTTTCCTCAAGGTATGTTTTAATAGTATCAACCTGATACTGGGAATTTGCCTCTGCAGAGCAGTACAGTAAACCAATTGAGCTGGCATCTGGGAAAAGCTCCTGTAACATGTCAGCCTGACCATCAAGTGGTGCAAGGTCAGAAGTACCGGAAATATTGCCACCTACAGTACCGGAGAAGTTCTCGATTTCAAGAGCAACACCGTATTCTGTAACAGAAGTTCCAAGGATTGGAATCTCATTGGTTCCGGCTGCGGCTGCCTGTAAAGCAGGAGTTGCATTGGCAAGAATTAAGTCTACATTATTAGAAACAAAGCTGTTTACGATGGTAGAACAGGTATTGGAATCACCCTGAGCATTCTGCTCATCGAAAGTAACCTTATCTCCTAAGGATTCTGTTAAGGCATCCTTAAAGCCCTGTGTAGCTGCATCTAAAGCTTCGTGCTGTACCAGCTGACAGATACCTACTGTATATGTATCGTCGGATTTGGCAGCAGTGCTTCCACACGCTGTCAGACCACCAATCATGGTAAGCGTTAAAAGTGATGCTAATAGTCGTTTCATAAAGATATCCTCCCTATATATTAATTATTTTGCTGTGCTAAGATTATACGACTTTAAAGCATTAAAGTCAATGGGGACAGACGGTGGGCGATATGGATATCAAATTTTCGGAAAAAAACATAACCTCGTACAAGAGCTAATAGATTATAATAAGTACCTGTGTGAGGGATTTTATGGCAAGAACCAAAACAAAACAAAAAAGAAAAGCCTTTGTATTATGTATGGCGTCAATTATGATATTGGTGATACTGACTGGTAGATTAGGTTATCTTATGATTGGCTGTTCGGAATATTATACGGAACTTGCAGATGTTTTACATGAAAGAGAAAGAGATATCAAGGCGGCAAGAGGAAGGATTATTGATGCAACAGGTACTGTGCTTGCGGACAATCGTACTGTTTGTACCATATCGGTTATTCATAGTCAGATTGAAGACCCGGAAGAAGTCATAGAAGTGTTGAGTCGTGAACTGGATTTATCGGAGGAATATGTAAGAAAACATGTGGAAAAGTATTCGGCGCGTGAGCGAATTAAGAGTAATGTTGATAAGGAAACGGGAGATGTGATTCGAAATCTAGACCTTGCAGGAGTGAAGGTGGATGAGGATTATAAAAGATATTACCCCTATGGCGACCTTGCATCCAAGGTACTTGGATTTACGGGTGGCGATAATCAGGGGATTATTGGGCTTGAGGTTAAATACGAGGAATATCTGACAGGACAAAAGGGGCAGATATTGACACTTACCGATGCAAAAGGAATTGAGCAGGAGGGGATGGGCGAGAAGAGAGAAGAACCGATTGCCGGAAATGACCTTTATATCAGCATGGACGTAAATATTCAGAAATATGCAACACAGCTTGCAAAGCAGGCGTATGCAACCAAACAGGCAGAGGGTGTTTCGATTATTGTTATGAATGTCAAGAATGGAGAAATTCTTGCCATGACAGATGTGCCGGAATTTGATTTAAACGAACCTTTTACATGGATTCCGGAGCTGGAAGAAGAGGCAGCAGCCTGTACAACACAGGAAGAACAGCAGAATCTTTTGAATAGTATGTGGCGAAATGGCTGTATTAATGATACTTATGAGCCGGGTTCAACCTTTAAGATTATCACGGCAGCAGCGGCATTAGAAGCAGGCGTGGTAACCATGGAGGATCATTTTAGCTGCCCTGGCTATATCATTGTAGATGACAGACGGATCCGTTGCCATAAAGCAGGAGGACATGGAGCGGAAACGTTTGTGGATGCGGTTATGAATTCCTGCAATCCAGTTTTTGTTTCATTAGGCTTACGACTTGGTTCGGAAAGGTATTATGATTATTTTGAAAAGTTCTGCATGAAGCAAAAGACTGGAATTGATCTGCCGGGAGAGGCTGCAACCATTATGCATCAGCGTGATAAGATAGGAGAAGTAGAGCTTGCAACCATTTCCTTTGGGCAGTCTTTTCAGATTACGCCGGTAAGACTGATGGCAACCGTAGCAGGTATTATTAATGGAGGAACTGTTGTGACACCACACTTTGGGGTAAAGGTTATGAGTGCGGATAAGACAGCTATAGAAGAGTTTGAATATCCGGTGACAGAAGGAATCGTATCGCAGGAAACAACCGAGAAGATGAGATATGTGTTAGAGCAGGTAGTGGAAAATGGTGGAGGAAAAAATGGTTATGTAGAGGGCTTTCGGGTAGGCGGTAAGACGGCAACAAGCCAGACACTTCCACGAGGTACAGGACGATATATCGCGTCATTTCTAGGCTTTGCGCCTGCTGACGACCCACAGGTCATGGCACTGTGCATCATCGATACCCCACAAGGACAATACTACGGCGGACAGATAGCAGCCCCGGTTGTACGACAGCTTTTTGAAAATATTCTTCCTTATTTACAAGAGATGGATTATAATGTAACAGTATCGCAACAAAAATAAGCGTCTGCGAAGCAGACATTTATTTTTGGAAGATACTGTTAGCGAGAAAAACAGAAGTGCGAAGCACGGATTTTGCGAAGCAAAATGTTTTTGGAGCTTGAAAAAGCAACAAAAATAAGCGTCTGCGAAGCAGACATTTATTTTTGGAAGATACTGTTAGCGAGAAAAACAGAAGTGCGAAGCACGGATTTTGCGAAGCAAAATGTTTTTGGAGCTTGAAAAAAGCAACAAAAATAAGTTATTGCGAAGCAAAATGTTTTTTGAGCTTGAAAAAGCAACAAAAATAAGCGTCTGCGAAGCAGACATTTATTTTTGGGGCGATGGAAGAGAGGAGCAGAAAAATGATAGATTTAAAGGGTAAACGCGTCATTGTAGTTGGAACAGGAATCAGTGGCATCGGTTCAGCAGGTCTTTTGGAAGACAACGGTGCCATTCCTGTTTTATATGATGGAAATACAGCATTAGAGGAAGAAACAGTAAGAAAGAAATTGAAGCCGGGAAGCAAGGCAGAAATCGTAATCGGAGAGTTTTCGGCTGATATTCTTGATGATATTGCACTTGCAGTGTTAAGCCCGGGAGTGCCTACAGATGCAGATTTCGTTCTGCTTATGAAAGAGAAGAACATTCCGGTATGGGGAGAAATCGAACTTGCATATAATTATGGTAAAGGAAGAGTGCTTGCGATTACCGGAACAAATGGTAAGACTACCACTACTTCTCTGGTAGGACAGATTATGCAGGAATATTATGATAGTGTATATATTGTTGGAAATATTGGAAATCCATACACACAGGCAGCACCTCTTATGAATGAGGAAACCGTTTCGGTAGCGGAGATTTCAAGCTTCCAGTTAGAAACCATTGAACATTTTCATCCACAGGTGTCTGCTATTTTGAATATTACACCAGATCATTTGAACAGACATCATACCATGGAGAATTATGTTGCGGCAAAGGAAGCTGTAACCTTAAATCAGACCAGGGATGATTATTGTGTTTTGAATTATGAGAATGAGTATACAAGAGATTTTGGTGAGCGTTGTCCGGCACAGGTTGTCTTTTTCTCTTCAGTAAGAAAGCTGGAAAATGGTCTTTATCTGGACGGTGAGGACATTTATCTGGCAAAGAATGGAGAAGCAACACGCCTGATGAACGTAAAGACAGATATGAATCTGGTTGGAATCTGCAACATCGAGAATGTGATGGCTTCAATTGGTATCAGTATGAATGCAGGAGTTCCAATGGAGAATATCTTAGCGACCATTAAGAGATTCGTTGCAGTAGAGCATCGTATTGAATATGTAGCAACGAAAAAGGGCGTTATGTATTATAATGATTCTAAGGCAACGAATACAGATGCAGCCATTCAGGGAATTAAGGCAATGGATAAGCCAACCGTTCTTATCGGCGGTGGTTATGATAAAGGAAGCGAATATGATGAATGGATTCAGAGCTTTGATGGCAAGGTAAAGCTGCTTGTATTACTTGGTCAGACGAGAGATAAGATTGCCGAGTGTGCTCGCAGAAATGGCTTTGACAAGATTGTATTTGCAGATACCTTTGAAGAAGCTCTTGACATTTGTGTCAGAGAAGCCAAGTCAGGTGATGCAGTATTATTGTCTCCGGCATGTGCAAGCTGGGGAATGTTCCCGAACTATGAAGTAAGAGGCAAAATGTTTAAGGAATATGTAAATAAGCTTGGAGAGTGATAGGGTGTCAGGACATCAGACAACTGGGAAAAAGAAAAAAGAACGACATAATTTTGACTATGTATTGCTGACGGTAGTATTATTTTTGGTGGGTTTTGGTCTTTTAATGATTTATTCGACCAGTTCCTATGAGGCGGGAATTGACTATGGTGATTCGGCATATTTCCTGAAAAAGCAGATGACATCTACTTTATTGGGATTTGTGGCAATGTTTTTTGTGTCGAGAGTTCCATATCAGTTCTGGAAGAAATTCGATGCAGTAGCCTTTATTGGTTCAGCGTTATTGATTTTATTAGTATTATCGCCACTGGGTATTACCAGAAATGGTGCGACCAGATGGATTGACCTCAAGGTGATTACCATGCAGCCTGCCGAGGTTGCTAAAATTGGTGTAATCATCTATGAGGCAAGTATCATTACAAAGCTTGGAAGAAGTATTAGAACACCAAAAGGACTTGCGGTTGTGTTAGTTCCACCTGCGATTCTTGCATTGATGCTGTGGCAGATTACCAATAACATGAGTTCTGCGATTATTGTCATGGGAATCGCAGTAGCAATGCTCTTTGTAGCATTACCGGATTATAAGCAGTTTGTAGCACTGGGAGCTGCCGCAGTAGCTGCGGTTATAGGAATTGTGGTCTATGCGACTTCCGGTGATACATCAGGAGAGTTCCGTATGCAGCGAATCAGAGCATGGCTGAAACCGGAAGAATATAGTACGGATACGGCTTTCCAGACATTGCAGGCGTTATATGCAATCGGTTCTGGCGGAATCTGGGGAAAAGGACTTGGTCAGAGTATGCAGAAGCGAGGCTTCCTGCCTGAGTCACAGAATGATATGATTTTCTCTATTATTTGTGAGGAACTTGGGCTTTTTGGAGCGATTGCGGTCATTTTCCTGTTTATCGTACTGATCTGGTGCTGTATGGTGATTGCCAATAATACAGTTGATTTGTTCGGTGCACTGCTTGTTGTTGGCGTTATGGCACACTATGCGATTCAGGTAATCTTAAATATCGCGGTTGTTACCAATACCATTCCCAATACAGGTATTTCATTGCCATTTATCAGTTATGGAGGTACTTCGGTATTGTTCCTGCTTTCGGAAATTGGTATTGTATTAAATGTCAGCAAGAGTGTCAGGGAATAGGTATAAAGGACAACTTTTTCTACATATAATTAGGTAATTTCCTAATATATGGTGTGGCACTATGACAAAAATCACATTACCGGATTCGAATGCAAAAGATGATACTGAGGCGAAAAGCCCGTCTAAGGGAGCAATTATAAGAATAGAGGGCAGGCATCCGCTTCAAGGTAGTGTAAGGATTCAAGGCTCTAAGAATGCCACATTGCCGATATTGGCAGCCTGTATGCTGATACCGGGAAAATGTGTGATTCGTAATTGTCCCATGATTACCGATGTAGCTTATATGATAAAATTATTGGAGTATGCAGGATGTATTGTGGAACGAAAGGGAAGTACCGTAATCATTGATGCCAGCCATATAAGTGAATTCAGACTGCCAGGTAGTTATGTGCGCAAGATGCGTTCCTCGGTAATCATGATGGGAGCATTGCTTGGACGCATGCACGAAGTTGGGATTGATTATCCGGGCGGCTGTGTGATCGGTGAAAGACCAATAGATTTACATTTACGTGGACTGGAGGCACTTGGAGCAGAGATATCCATAGAAGGTAATTACATATATGCTTCGGCAAAGAAACTGCAGGGAACGACGATTTCATTCCCCTTTTCGAGTGTAGGAGCAACGCAGAATGTACTGCTTGCAGCCGTTTTGGCAGAGGGAGAAACCTGTATTCAGAATGCGGCGAAAGAACCGGAAATAGAAGCACTTTGCGACTTTTTAAAGTTGGCTGGTGCTGAGATAGAAGGAAGCGGAACAGAGCGGATTGTTGTTCGTGGTGTTAAGACATTGCATCCGGTAGAATATGAGATGATACCGGATCGTATTGTTGCCGGTACGTATTTATTTGCGGCGATGGCAGCAGGCGGTGAGATAGATTTAAAAAGCGTACCAATAAAACATCTCGAAAGCGTTCTTCATGTGATTCGTGAGATGGGCGGAGAACTTCTTGTACGGGAAGATGAGTTAACTGTAACATTACAGGCAGGAATGAATACGAAAAATCTTCCTTTTCTTGAAACCGATGTGTATCCGGGGTTTCCGACCGATTTGCAATCACCATTGCTTGCGACAGCGGTAGTTACCAAAGGAAGTCTTTTGTTACAAGAAAGGATATTTTCCGGCAGATTTAAGATTGTTGAAGAATTACGCCGAATGGGTGCTGATATCAGGGAATATCAGGATAGTGTCTTAATCGGTGGAAACGCTGTGCTGGAAGGACGCAATGTGATTGCAAGAGAATTGCGTGGAGGCGCAGCTCTTGTTATTGCGGGACTTGCGGCAAGTGGGATTACGACAATTATGGATACAAGTTATATTTATAGAGGTTATGAGGATATCGTAAGAGATTTGCGTGCATTAGGTGCCTGCATAACAATAGATACAGCTGAATTAAGATATTAATATAAGGAAAGGAAATATATGAAGAGAGACGAAGATATCATACCATACTTACAACTTAAGATTCGCCTGATTATTGTGCTTGGAACGATTACGGTATTGTTGTCTGTCGTATATTTCCTTTTGATTCATTATGAAGTGAAAAATGTGATTGTTGAGGGCAATAAGCATTACTCGTCACAAGAGATTCAGGATATGATTATGACAGGATATCTGGGCGATAATTCTCTTTACCTGTCATTGAAATATAAAAATAAGGAAATAGAAGATATTCCGTTTATTGAAACGATGGATGTCATCGTAAAATCAAATGATACCATTAAGATTATGGTGTATGAAAAGTCCTTGGCAGGGTATGTAGAATATCTCGGAAGATATATGTACTTTGACAATGACGGAGTTGTCATTGAAGCCGCTAAAGTACCAACAAAGGGAATACCACAGGTTACGGGGCTTACGTTTGACCATGTTGTATTATATGAAAAGCTTCCGGTAGAAAATAATTCTATTTTTCAGGATATTTTAACGATTACGAAATTGCTTAATAAATATGACGTTATTTGTGATGCAATACAGTTTGATACGAATTATCAGGTGACCTTAGGGTATGGAACGGTAAAGGTTAACATAGGTAAGCTTGAAAACCTTGATGAGAAACTGATGCAGCTGCCATTTATTCTTCCATCCCTGGAAGGAGAGTGCGGAACGCTGGACTTACAGAACTATACTTCGGACAAGAAAAGCATTACCTTTGAAAAAGAGTAACATAAAATCCGAAGAAAAGTAAAAAAGAGGTTGATAATTTGTGAAAAAAATTATATGATATTGTAGATGGATTTATAAGGAATTGTGAAGGAGGAAGGAAACTTGCTCGAGATTAAGTCAAATGAAACAGATGCAGCAGCAAGAATTATTGTTGTAGGTGTCGGTGGTGCAGGTAATAACGCGGTTAATAGAATGATAGATGAGAACATTACAGGTGTTGAATTTATTGGTGTGAATACTGATAAACAGGCATTACAGCTTTGTAAAGCACCTAAGCTCTTACAAATCGGTGAGAAGTTAACCAAGGGTCTCGGAGCGGGTGCGAAACCGGAAGTTGGGGAAAAAGCAGCCGAAGAGAGCTCTGAAGATATACAGACAGCATTAAAAGGTGCTGATATGGTATTTGTAACATGTGGTATGGGAGGCGGAACCGGAACAGGTGCAGCTCCAATCGTAGCAGCAATTGCAAAAGAGATGGGAATCCTTACCGTTGGTGTTGTTACAAAGCCTTTCCGTTTTGAAGCAAGAACACGTATGACTAATGCGTTAGGTGGTATTGAGAAGCTTAAGGGACATGTTGATACCTTAATCGTTATCCCAAATGATAAGCTTTTAGAAATTGTTGACAGACGGACAACCATGCCGGATGCATTGAAGAAAGCAGATGAAGTATTACAGCAGGCTGTACAGGGTATTACAGACTTGATTAATGTACCTTCTGTTATTAACCTTGACTTTGCAGACGTTCAGACTGTTATGAAGGACAAGGGTATTGCACATATCGGTATTGGACATGGTAAGGGTGAAGATAAGGCAGCAGATGCAATTAAGATGGCTGTGGAATCTCCATTATTAGAGACAACAATCAACAGTGCAACAGATGTTATTCTGAATGTATCTGGTGATATTTCTATCTTTGACGCAAACGATGCAGCAAGCTATGTTCAGGAATTAACAGGAGAAGATGTAAACGTTATCTTTGGTGCTAAGTATGATGAGAGTATGACAGATTCTTGTACCATTACTGTTATTGCTACAGGTCTTGATCAGGCTGGTAATAATGCCAATAAGATTGGTAATAACTTCTCTGTTACACCTAAGACCAATGTGGTAAAGCCTAAGCCAGCAGGAATTAATGTAATTCCAGGAACAAGTAATAATAATGTTGCTCCAAATACTGTTCCGGTAAAGCCTATTCAGGGAATCCAAAGACCGGTAGATTTGAAGAGTAATGTTCAGGAGAAATCATTAAAGATTCCTGATTTCTTAAAGAGATAAGAAGTACTTATTAACACAGAGCGAAATGCTCTGTGTTTTTTTGTCGAAAATTATATCGTATTCCAGTCCTTGCTTTGACAAAAAAAGCAGGGATTTTTTTATATACTTTGATTGTAAAAACAAAAGGATAAAGAGGTGATGTAAGAATATATGAATTGTATTGGGATTTGTATCTGATTGAGAACCTGTTTCTGGATGGAGCAATGCTGGTATTAACTTTGATTCTCATGAGAAAAAGGATTCGTTTGAGAAGAGTTATGATAGCTGCTACATTAGGGGCTGTGACATCGACACTAATGCTTGTACTTGGTTTGCATTTTGGACCCATTTATATTCTTATCTTGCTTGGTATGGGAAGCATAATGATGGGTATAGCCATGGAAAACAAGAGTGGAAATGACATATTTCTTGGAATTGTATATTATTTTACTCTTGTATTTGTTTTCTCAAAGCTGCTTAAGAGCGGTGAATGGATAACGAAGAATCGGTTAAATGGAATGGTTGTAGCTATTTGTGTCATCGGTGTCATGAGTATCGCATTGCTGTATATTATATATCAAAATCGTAAGAACAGGCAGAAGACCATATATCAGGTATCTATTGTGGAACAAGGTAGAAGAATTGATGTTAAGGCACTGTTTGATACAGGAAATGCTTTGAGAGAGCCGTTTAGTGGGAAACCGGTATCCATTATAGAGAGTGAGGTTTGGCATGCAGTAATCGAGGAACCCAAGCCGGAACATTATAAAGTGATTCCTTTCCATAGCATAGGACAAGAACACGGAGTCCTTACAGGAATGGAGATTGACGAGCTGATTATATGGGCAGGTGACAGGAAAATCGTGCAAAAGCAGGCAATCGTTGCTTTGTATGAAGGCAGTCTTTCGAAGGACAAAAGCTTTCAAATGATTTTGCATCAAGGCTTACTGAATTTGGGAGGATAAGAAGATGATATGGAAGATGTATTTGCCGGGACGCATGAGGGTATGCGTGGGCAAGAAGGATAGTGGGACGCAGATGGGCAGACAGGAAATCCATTATATTGGAGGTTCGGAGATTCTGCCACCGCCACTGGAAGGTGTAGAAGAAAATGAGGCGATAAATGGACTCGATAGTGAGGATGCAGATATGTTTCGGTCACTCTTAATCGAACATAATCTACGCCTTGTGGTATATATTGCAAAGAAGTTTGATAATACAGGGGTTGGAGTTGAAGATTTGATTTCGATAGGAACCATAGGGTTGATAAAATCGATCAATACCTTCAATCGAGATAAGAATATCAAGCTTGCAACCTATGCATCCCGTTGTATTGAGAATGAGATTCTGATGTATCTTAGAAGGAATAATAAGACGAAGATGGAAGTGTCTATCGACGAACCGCTGAATGTGGATTGGGATGGAAATGAACTTCTTTTGTCTGATATTCTGGGAACGGATGAGGATATTATCTATCGAAATCTTGAAAATGAAACAGAGAGAAAGTTGTTAAGAAAAGCTGTGAACCGTTTGGGAGAGCGTGAGAAAACCATTATCCAGTTAAGATTTGGTCTGAATGACCCTAATGGTACGGAAATGACACAAAAGGAAGTAGCGACCTATCTTGGAATCTCACAGTCATATATTTCGAGACTTGAGAAGAAGATTATGAAACGGTTAAAACGGGAAATGGCAAGTTAAAGGAAAGATAAGGGAGGCTTTACGCTTTTTGCACCGCGTCGTACATATGTCTGATTAAGGACATAGAATATGGAGGTAAGAGTTATATGACGCAGGGTAAAGTAGAGATTTGTGGTGTAAATACAGCAAAGCTTCCTATATTGAAAAATGAAGAAAAAGCAGAATTGTTTGCCAGAATTGAAGCAGGAGATCTGGAAGCAAGAGAGCAGTATATAAAAGGTAATTTAAGACTTGTTTTAAGTGTAATTAAGCGGTTTTCACAATCCAATGAAAATGTAGATGATTTATTTCAGATAGGCTGTATCGGGTTAATTAAGGCGATTGATAACTTTAATCCGGAATTGGAGGTTAAGTTCAGTACGTATGCAGTTCCGATGATTATTGGTGAGATTCGAAGGTTTTTACGCGATAACAATGCAATCCGGGTCAGCAGGTCCTTGAAGGATACAGCATATAAAGCAATCTATGCCAAGGAAAGCCTGACCAGGAAAAATCTAAAAGAGCCGACCATTATGGAGATTGCAGCAGAAATTGGAATTCCGAAGGAGGATATCGTCTATGCCTTGGATGCCATACAGAATCCAATGAGTCTGTATGAACCTGTGTATACAGAGGGCGGGGATACTTTGTATGTGATGGACCAGATCAGCGACAAAAAGTGTAGGGAAGAAAGCTGGATTGAAAATATATCATTAAGCGAAGCCATGAAGAGATTAAATGAGAGAGAGAATGAGATTATAACGTTGCGATTTTTTGAGGGCAAGACACAAATGGAGGTAGCGGAGTATATAGGAATATCACAGGCGCAAGTGTCCCGGTTAGAGAAAAATGCATTAAACATTATGAAGAAATATTTAGTATATTAAAT